>DAISYU010000015.1:0-2395 GCA_036825155.1 Thermodesulfobacteriota bacterium
CATGTTTGAACCGGCATATATAAGACTGCATCGTGAAGGAAGGCTTTTACATAGGATCGAGCAGGGCCGTGCACTGCTCGAGGACTGCCGCCTGTGCCCGCGTGAATGCAGGGTGGATCGCACCAGAGGTGAGCTGGGGTACTGCAAGACCGCCAGATATGCAACGGTGGCGAGCTTCACCCCCCACTTTGGCGAAGAAGCGCCGCTCGTGGGCCGCTACGGCTCAGGGACCATCTTCTTCAGCTCATGCAACCTCCTGTGCAGCTTCTGCCAGAACTATGATATCTCTCACCTGAGGGCGGGCTCTGTTGCGGGTCCGAGTGAGATCGCATCCATGATGCTGGCCCTTGCCGGCAGCGGCTGCCATAATATCAACTTCGTCACCCCCACCCATGTGGTCCCCCAGATCCTGGAAGCACTGCCACAAGCTATCGAAGCAGGCCTGAATCTTCCCCTGGTATACAATACCGGGGCCTATGACAGCGTGGAGACCCTGAAGCTCCTCGATGGCATCTTCGACATCTACATGCCTGATTTCAAGTTCTGGGAAGAGCGTCATGCAAAGACATACTGTGCTGCCCAGGATTATCCCGCAATTGCCAGGGCAGCTATCGCCGAGATGCATGCCCAGGTGGGCGACCTTGCCATCGATGAAGAGGGGATCGCGCACAGGGGGCTCCTGGTACGCCATCTTGTGATGCCCGGGGACATTGCGGGCACTGGTGATATCATGCACTTTCTCGCGCAGGAGATATCACAAGACACCTATGTGAACATAATGGACCAGTACCGCCCCTGTTTCCATGCGGAGCGGGACAAGACAATCAACCGCAGGATCACAAAAGACGAGTACTTTCAGGCCGTGGAAGCAGCCCACAGGAACGGCATTCACAGGCTTGATGCAAAGCAGCACTCGATCATCCTGAGGTTTTTGAACTAGAAATCTTTCCTCCCTGTAAAGGTTCCGTTAACCGGCCAGTATCACCGGACGAATCTTGATTTCACCGGCTGCGCACCCTATTCTATTTTAAAGAGTCCCTTTTGAAACAAGGCCGGAAAACAGGTCTTGCAGGGATCTTGTTCAACAAGGAGGCACCATGATGCAAAAACAGATGAGCTATTTCCCGGTCCTGGTATTCTTTGTGATCTTTCTGCCGGGAGCGTGGTTGGCATACAGTATCTCGAGCGGAGATGCAGCGGATCAGAACACAGTGATTGCGATCGGCAGCATCTTTTTTATCATAGCGCTCGCCATAGCAGCATCCGTAAAGATCGCCGATCAATGGAAGCGCGCCGTGGTTCTCAGGCTCGGACGGTTCAAGGCATTGAAAGGGCCGGGGCTCTTTTTCATCATCCCCATCGTGGACACGATTCCGTACTGGATCGACTTGCGGGTTATCACGACGGCATTCAGCGCAGAGAAGACCCTGACACGGGACACGGTACCGGTTGACGTCGACGCTGTCCTGTTCTGGCAGGTAATCGATCCCGAGAAGGCGGCACTTGAGGTGGAAGATTATCACATGGCCATCAGCTGGGCATGCCAGACAGCCCTGCGGGATGTCATCGGCAAGAGCGACCTGTCACAGATGCTCGTGGGCAGAGAGGCGATCGATCACGAACTCGAGCGGATCATATACGAGAGGACGATGCCCTGGGGCATCAAGGTTATTTCCGTGGAGATGCGTGATGTGAACATCCCTCCTGCGCTTCAGGATGCCATGTCCATGGAGGCCCAGGCGGAGAGAGAACGCCAGGCTCGTGTTATCCTCGGGGATTCCGAGAGACAGATCGCCGTGAAATTCGAAGAGGCTGCCAAGACATACCAGAACAATCCCACGGCGCTGCACCTGCGGGCAATGAACATGCTCTACGAGGGATTGAAGGAGAAGGCAACCCTCGTTATCGTGCCGAGCTCCGCCGTAGACAGCATGCAGCTGGGGAGCATGGCGGGTGTCACCGCTCTAGCGCAGAACCTTGCCGGCGAGATGGAGAAAAACCCGAAAAAGACCGGCAGGGAAGAAGAAGCATAATTCCTCCTGGAAGACGCTGCCGTCATAGGGTTGTATCAGATGGGGAGATAATTTCGGGTCTCGCGATGTATCTCTCCATTGAATGGGATTATTTATACGGATGAGATGAGGATGGTCTCCAATCATGAGGGATAGCGTGTAATGAAAACCCGGAACAGACTCAAGGATGAGATCAGCCCCTACCTTCTCCAGCATGCAGACAACCCGGTTGCATGGTTTGCCTGGAACGACGAGGCCTTTTCTGCGGCACGAGAACAGGACAAACCCATTTTTCTCTCCATCGGGTATTCCACCTGCCACTGGTGTCATGTCATGGCGCACGAATGCTTTGAGGATGAAGAAGTCGCCCGTCTCATGAATGA
>DAISYU010000015.1:2495-6775 GCA_036825155.1 Thermodesulfobacteriota bacterium
CTTGCCGCGAGATTCAGCAGGACATACGGCGGGTTCGGCGAGGCCCCGAAATTCCCCACCCCCCACAATCTCATGTTCCTCCTTCGATATGCGAGGCGCACCGGAGACGAGCGGGCCCTAAATATGACGACGAAAACTCTCGATGCCATGCGCATGGGGGGAATCTACGACCAGGTGGGCTTTGGGTTCCACCGGTATTCCACTGACGCACAGTGGCTCGTTCCGCACTTCGAGAAGATGCTCTACGACCAGGCACTCCTGGCAATCGTCTATACCGAGGCCTTCCTGGCTACGGAAAACCCCCTCTATAAAAAAACGGCCGAGGAGATACTGCAGTATGTTCTGCGAGACATGGTCTCGGAGGATGGCCTGTTCCTCTCGGCAGAGGACGCGGACAGCGAAGGCAGGGAAGGAAAGTTCTACCTGTGGAAAGACAGCGAACTGAGATCCATACTGGACAGCGAAGACTACCATAGTGCCGTTCAGGTCTTTTCCACCACAGAATCGGGCAACACCTCGGTAGAAGAGCTGCAAGGGGAGAACATCCTTCACCTCAAAGAGATGCCGCAGCAGGTTGCGCAGCGCCTCGGGGTCGATGAACACCAGCTGCGTAAGAGTCTTGAACGGATCAGAAAGATCCTTTTTGAACAACGAGAACTCAGGGTAAGACCCTTCAGAGACGACAAGGCCCTGACTGACTGGAACGGTCTTATGATAGCGGCTTTCGCCGGGGCTGCCCAGGCTTTTGGAAATGAGGAGTATACCCGCGCCGCCGTAAAGGCCGCTGCTTTTATCCTCGAGAATATGGTGGGAGGCGACGGAAGACTGTTTCACGTCTTCTGTGAGGGATCCCCCTTAAGAGAGGCCACAGCAGATGATTACGCCTTTTTCATCTGGGGACTCATCGAGCTCTATGAGACCACTTTTGACACCATGTATCTCGATACGGCCGTGAGCCTTGCCCGCACATGCATCAGACACCACCTGGACCGCGAGCACGGCGGGTTTTTCCTCACCGCAGACGATGCCGAGGTAATCATTGCCAGGACAAAAGAATCGTATGACGGGGCGCTGCCCTCGAGCAATTCAGTACTGATGCTCGATCTTTTACGGCTTGCAAAGCTCAGCGGCGATACGGATTTCGAGCAGGAGGCTCAAGGGATAGCACAATTCTTTTCCCGGTCGATCACCCATTCCCCGGATGCTCACACATTCATGATGACAGCATTCAATTTCCTGCTGGGCCCTACGCACGAAGTCGTTATCTCCGGCAGCTTAAGCAGCGATGATACACACGAGATGATCCGGGTACTGCGATCCCAATTCCTGCCGCATGTGGTTGTCATGGTTCGTCCGGAGACGACGGACGGCACAAAGCTGCCCGGGCATATAATGGACAAAGTGAGCCTGAACGGCAGGGCCACCGCATATGTATGCACAAATATGACATGCAAAAGGCCCACCACCGATGTATCGGAACTGCTGAGCGTACTGGCAAATAAACCGGGAGGATAACACGGGAACGAATGAATATCCTGATCACCACGTTTACCGCTGTAGGTACGCTGTTTATCATCGGTATACTCGGATTCTGGCTTATCAGCAGACGCATTCTCATCGACAATGTCCTGGGTCCGCTCGGTGTGCTTGCCATCGACATCGCCCTGCCGTGCCTGATCTTTGCCAACATCCTGAGAAATTTTCACCCCGAGAAGTACCCCCTGTGGTGGACCCTGCCTCTCTGGTGGATCGGATTTACTGCGTTCACCTGGGTGATGACCGCGGCAGTCTCGACGCTCTCCAGAAAAACAAGCAGGAGAGAGTTCCGGTTTTCCCTGTTCTTTCAAAACGGGATCTTCTTCCCCCTGGCCGTCATAGCAGAATTATACGGTACACAGTCCCCCTATGTGGTAGATTTGTTCTTCTTCACCCTGTTCTATCCGGCATTCTTTTTCAACACCGCGCCCCTGTTCTTCGGGAAAAAGGTTCAATCGCTGAACCGGCGGGCCATACTCAATCCGATCCTGATAGCTACCATTCTTGCCGTTGCCCTCCGACTCGCAGATTTCCACCGGTTTGTCCCGGAGTTTGTCGTCTCGGGGCTGAGCCTGGTGGGAAATATGGCTGTGCCCCTGCTGATGATCATCCTCGGCGGAAACATATTCCTGGATATGCAGAAACACGGGCGGATAGCCGTGTTGGAAACATTCAAATTCATCAGCGCGAAAAATCTGATCTTTCCACTCGTTGCGCTCGGGGTACTAATCCTTTTGAATCCTCCGTACCACATCGCTCTCATCATCATGATCCAGAGTGCTGTACCGCCCATAACCGCAGTTCCCATCCTGGCAGAGCGTGAAGGGGGAGACAGGACGATCGTGAACCAGTTCATGGTGGCAAGCTTCGGGATCTCCCTGATCACGATCCCCATCATGATCCTGCTGTTCAGCAGGTTTTTTGTGCACTAAGAACCCTCCCCCTGACATTTCTCACATAAACATAACGGCTGGAACCAAGTGGTCTGTTCAAAGATGTGATCCGGCAAATCTTGGAGTACTGGAGTGATGGAGTTTTGATAAAAGCAAAGATCCGGGGTTCATAACCTCGGATTGGTACCGGTCCGGATAACACTGTTACCCGTCTCCTGATCTGTTCACTGTTCACCTGTTCACAGCACCCCTTCTAACCTTAAACCTTAAACCAGCCTGAATTCTCGACCACAAATATTACTATCCTCTAGACATTCCTGTTCTAATCCCTTATTTTTAAAACATATGATAGCAAGCGTAAAGTCAGCGTCCCTGTGGGGAACTGATGCGCTTGGGGTTGTTGTTGAAGCACATGTACAGGGAGGTCTGCCAACATTTGGCATCGTAGGTTTGCCCGACAGCTCGGTAAAAGAGAGCCGGGATCGGGTGCGCTCGGCCATCATCAATTCCGGTCTTGACTTCCCCCCGAAGCGCATAACGGTGAATCTCGCCCCTGCGGATGTAAAGAAGGAGGGGGGCATATTCGACCTGCCCATCTGTGTTGCCATCCTGGCAGCCCTGGGGGTGATCCCGAAGGAACGAGCACAAAATTATCTCTACGTGGGAGAACTCGGACTGGACGGCCGTATAAGACCGGTCCGGGGTGTCATATCATCCGCTGCATTGGCGAAGAAATCAGGGCTCAAGGGTATTGTCTGCCCCACAGGGAATGTCACCGAGGCATGCCTTGCAGGAGGCCCTGTCTGGCCCGTGAGCGACATAAAAGAAGTAGTGGAGATCCTGACCGGCGGCATGCCTGAGCCTGTCAAGGCTGACAGTGAGATCAGCATACAGGAACCGCGGCAGAGCGATCTCGCGGAGATAACGGGTCAGGCCATGCCCAAGAGGGCGCTGGAGATCGCCGCTGCAGGAACGCACAACATGCTCATGATCGGGCCGCCAGGTTCCGGCAAGTCCATGCTTGCTAAGAGGCTGCCGTCCATCCTGCCTCCCCTGTCGAGACAGGAGATCCTTGACTGCACGAGGATCTATTCAGCGGCTGGACGTCTGAAAAGAAACTCCATCGTCACCCTGCGCCCCTTCAGATCGCCGCATCATACCATCTCGGATGCAGGACTGATCGGAGGCGGGACCATCCCGTCCCCGGGAGAGGTGACCCTGTCCCACAACGGGGTGCTGTTTCTCGATGAACTCCCCGAGTTCAAGAGGAGTGCCCTGGAAGCCCTGAGACAGCCCATCGAGGACGGATCGGTAACGGTCTCCAGGGCAAACACCGCTGTCACCTTTCCTGCCCGGTTCCAGTTCATTTCCGCCATGAACCCCTGTGCCTGCGGATTCCTCGGCCATCCAAAAAAAGAGTGCCGTTGCACCCCAACACAGATCGCGAAGTACAGGACCCGGGTATCGGGCCCGCTCATGGACCGGATCGACATCCATGTATGGGTGGACCCTGTTGAAGCAACCCATGTGCTGAATCCGGATATCGAGGCCAAGTCTTCCCTGGTACGGCAAAGGGTCCTCAATGCACGGAAAAGCCAGGATACACGAGGATTTCCAAACGCCAGGATTCCAGACGGCTTGCTGGATACGATCTGCGAACTGGACGCAGCGTCCAAGGGGCTGCTCATTGCCGCCATGGACAAATACTCGCTGAGCATGCGCGGGTACAAACGCGTGATCAAGGTTGCCAGAACAATAGCCGACCTCGAAGGATCACGCACGATTCGTGCACATCACATTGCCGAGGCCCTGCAGTATCGGCCGGAACTGTCGCTGCCTGCTACGATCTGA
>DAISYU010000015.1:6875-40060 GCA_036825155.1 Thermodesulfobacteriota bacterium
GAAGCGGGATCAGCCTCAAAATCTCACATGAACAGTTCGCTTACCGAGGCCTCTTCGTATATCCGTTTGATTGCCTCTGCAAGAAGGTTTGCAACGCTTAAGATCGTAATCTTCTTGCACATGGTGGCATCGCCTTTCAGCGGAATCGTATCCGTGGCCACAATTTCCTCGAGAGGAGATGAATCTATCCGGCTGATGGCAGGACCTGAAAGCACTGCATGGGTACAGCACGCCGCCACACTCGCAGCCCCGGCCTCTTTCAGTGCCACGGCACCATTGGTCAGCGTACCGGCGGTGTCCACCATATCATCGACGATCAGACAGGTCTTGCCGGCAACATCACCGATGATGTGCATGACATCGGATTCATTCGCCCGTTCCCGCTTCTTGTCGATAATGGCAAGGTCGGCCTTGAGGGGCTTTGCATAGGCCCGAGCCCGCTCCACACCGCCTGCATCAGGGGATACGATACACAGATTATTCGGATACTTTCCCTGGATGTACTTCAGCACCACGGGTTTGGCATAGAGATTGTCCACAGGGATATCAAAGAAACCCTGTATCTGTCCTGCATGGAGGTCCATGGTGAGGACCCTGTGGGCACCTGATACGGCGAGCAGGTTGGCAACCAGCTTGGCAGTGATGGGAGTGCGTGGCGATGCCTTCCTGTCCTGCCTCGCATACCCGAAGTACGGGATGACCGCGGTTATCCTTTTTGCAGATGCCCGCCGCATGGCATCAAGCATGATAAGAAGTTCCATAAGATGCTCGTTTGTCGGAGAGCAGGTGGACTGTACGATGAAGATATCCTTGCCACGGATACTCTGATGGATATCGACGGATGTTTCACCGTCAGAGAACTTCTTCACCTCGCCGTTGCCGATCTTTATTCCCAAGATACCGCATATACTCTCAGCTAGAGGCCTGTTGGAATTACCGGTAAATACACAGATGCTTGACTCCATATATGCTTTCTCCTCAAAAGATTTCTTGGCTGGGACGGGTGGATTCGAACCACCATAACGAGATCCAAAATCTCGTGTCCTGCCATTAGACGACATCCCAGTAGTTGAGAGAACTCAATTATTGGGAGGGCACTATAGTAAAATTAAACTTCGTTGGCAATCTTTTGTTCGTACAGTTCCAAAATAGACTTTTCGATCTTGTCGCGCGTCTCCATGTTAAGGGGATGAGCGGTGTCCCTGAATGTTCCGTCCTTCCTTTTACGTGAAGGCATGGCTACAAACAAGCCTGATGTCCCACTGATTACCCTGAGATCCCGGATAACAAAACAGTCGTCGAACACAACTGAAGCATATGCCTTGAGTTTATCGTTATCCTTGACCGGAAACACCTTAACCTCTGTTATTTCCATACCTTTCCCCCGTCAATGTTGTTGTGGGTATGTAGCTGTACCCGTCATGCCGCTCCAAGCGGCTCAATCCATTACACAAGTGATCTCTATCTTTAAATACGCCAAAGACTGATGAACCACTTCCCGACATCAATACTCCCAATGCCCCAGCGTTAATCAACTCCGATTTGATCAACTTAAGCTCAGGACATATACCAAATGCTGCGGCCTCGAGATCGTTCTCTAACCACTGCTCCGGCGCAATTACATTGTATCCTTTGTTATCTATTGTAAATCTAACTACATCAGGAGTCAATGGGGACTTTACTTCCGCGTAAACTTGAGCTGTCGAGAGTGAATAGGGTGGAATTACCAGGAGGTATTCCCGCTCGTGAAGAGACACCTCCTGGATGACCTCGTCCCCTCGGGAACCCATGAGCAACGGGCGTCTGAGAATGAAGAACGGGCAGTCAGCTCCCAGCCGGGCAGCCAATGCCATAAGATCACCGGTACTGAGGTTTGTCTGAAAGAGATCGTTCAGTCCGAGAAGTACGCTGGACGCATCAGAACTCCCTCCCCCGAGGCCGGCCCCAATGGGAATGTGTTTATTCACGCGGATGGATATACCGGGTGGTTTCCCGGTATATTCAAAAAAGAGCGCGGCAGCCTTGTAGACGAGGTTGTCAGCATCGGCGCAGTTGCATCCTGGAGCATCGAGATGAATGCCTGCATCTGCAGGTTCCAGGATAATTTCATCAAACAGCGAGATGGGCACCATGATAGTCCTTAATTCATGGTATCCGTCCTCTCTCCGCCCAACTACCTTGAGATAGATGTTTATCTTTGCCGGTGCCTGTATGTTCACTCTATATCAACCGCAACGTATAACGGCTTCGAGTCTCGCTCAATCAGGAGCAATACTGTCTGGCCCTTTTTCAATCCCTCAATGACACCTAGATAGTCATCGAGGCCGTTCACCTTTGTGCCCTTCACCTCTTTAATGATGTCCATTTTCTGGATCTTGCTTTTAGCAGCGCTTCCGTTCGGATCTATATCCACAACGAGAACACCTGTTGTGTCACCGAGGTTGAACTGGCTCTGAATGTCAGGGGTGATCTCCCTGAGAACGAGGCCGAAACGGTCTTTCACCTCATCGGCATCACCGCTTCCCTGCCCGAGGCTCGCAATATGGTCCTCGGTACGCTTCTCGAGTTTCGTCTGAAGTTCCACCCGCCTGGCATCACGCCAGACTACTATGGTGACATTTGCATCGGGCTTGAGGCTTCCGATGTATCGGGTCAAACCCCGCGGATCATCAATACTCTGATCATTGATCGTGAGAATGATATCGCCTTTTTTCACCCCGGCCTTGTCCGCAGGATCACCAGGATAGACTGCGGAGACCATGGCCCCTATGGCTTCATCAAGGCCCACGGCGCGTGCGATCTCAGGCGTCACTTCCTGTATGGCGACTCCCAGCCATCCCCTGGCCACCTCGCCCGTGTCTTTCAGCTCGGACAGTATCTCTTTTGCCATATTGATGGGAATGGCAAACCCGATGCCCTGGCCCGAAGATATGATCGCGGTATTTATGCCGATTACCTGCCCGTCCATATTGATGAGCGGTCCGCCTGAATTGCCCGGATTGATGGCCGCATCTGTCTGAATAAAATTGTCATAGGGCCCGGCGCCGATGACCCGGGCCTTGGCCGATACTATCCCCTGGGTCAGGGTATGTCCGAAGCCGAACGGATTGCCGATAGCAATAACCCAGTCCCCGATCTCAAGGGCATTCGAATCGCCGAGTACTGCAACAGGGTAATCATCCCTGTCTGAATCGATCTTGATCAGTGCAATATCGGTATTGTCATCCTTGCCCACGATCGTGGCCTTGTATTCCTCATTATCGGACAGGGATACGAAGATCTCTTCGGATTCGGATATGACATGGTTGTTCGTAAGGATATATCCGTCCCTTGAGATGATGAATCCGGACCCTAAAGATTTCTGTTTCAGATCCTGCTCGGGAATCTTGTCAAAAAACTTCCGGAAAAATTCATCAAACCAGTCATTCTCTCCTCCCGGTCCCTCGAAATGCTTGTACAAGTCCCTTCCCAGGAACTTCTTCGTGGTTCGTATATTCACCACGGTGGGGCTTGCGGTCTTCGCCAGTGTACTCAGAGAAGGCATGACCACATGGTTGGGAGAGGTGCTTGCACCCTCTCTCCAGAATGGCAGCGCTTCACTTTCAGAGGACAGATTGAAAGAGGTTGCTATGAAGATCCCGATGAATGCCGAACATACGGCAACCATCACGAGTATGCCCGTTGAGAGTAGTTTCTTTTTCATTTTTCCCCTTTCTTTGCTTCGACATAGCATATTCTCAACTCATAGAGGATGCCTTCGACCAGGTTCACCTCCTCAGGAAGCAGATTCCCCCTGGTCTTTTCCTGAAGCAGTGAGATGATGTCTATATTCTGCTTGGCCAGCGCCAGGTCTTTGCTTACCTGCCCTGTCATGGGATCGGGCACCCTGCCGAGGCTTATCATCGCCGCAGAGGCGAAACTCATGATCAGCGTGGGAAAATCGATCACGGGCAGTGCCGATGTGGCACCTCCCTGTCCGGGACTGTCAGGCCCGTTGACCGACCCATGCTCCTTCCGGGCCGATTCCTCCCTGTTTTCCCCTCTCTTGTCGGTAAAGGTGTATCCTTTCGAGTCATCACCCATCATAATGCCTCCATGGTTTTTGTACAATTACCGCAATCAGCTGGTCATACTTCATTAATGCATAACGCCTGAAATGTAAAATGCAACATAATGGCAAGAATGTATGTGTATTCTCCATTCGTTCTTGCGGCTTGGATGCCTCTTTTAAAAATTACCCGATCCGTTGTCTTAAAAAACCATCACTTAAAAACCGCAGGGAGTGGGCTCTTATCTATCCCTGAGGGATGTTGTGAACAGGAAATATGTTCTCCTTGATAAAGGCTATCTTGGAATCAAGGTATCTGTTTACATCATCTTTCAATCTGGGAGCTATCCGGTAGGGGGAATCCCTGAGTTCATCGACACTGTTACCATGCCCGAGCAGAGCGCCGCCGATGAGTCCCTGATAGGGATCATGCGGCTTCAAGTCATTGAGCTCTGCCCATGCCAGCGTCCATCCCCTGACGACATCGGGCACGCTGTAGCCTCCCCCGCCCAGGGCAAGCACCTTATCACAGCTGTTCCGTATCTGTGCAATGACATCACAGTATCCGTTATTCGTCAGCCGCAGGTTGGTCAGGGGATCTTTCTTCAGGGTATCGAGCCCGATCTGTGCCACAACGCATTGCGGCTTGAATGCTTTGACCAGGGGCGGATATATCTCCTGAAAGACCCTGGAATACGCTTCATCATCCGTATATTCAGACAGCGGTATATTCACCGTGTATCCCAGCCCTTTTCCCTCACCCATTTCATTCTCGAATCCGACCCAGGGATACAGGGTCTCTCCACTCTGGTGAAACGATATGACGAGGACATCATCGCGGTCGTAGAATGCATCCTGTACCCCATTGCCATGGTGGGCGTCGATATCCACATAGAGAATTCTCTCGCAGCCGCTCTTCAACATCCGCTTGATTGCAATCACGATATCGTTCACATAACAGAAGCCCTCGGCATTGGCATATCCGGCATGATGGAGGCCGCCCACCGGGCTGAAAACAATGTCAGCTTCGTTTGTAACGATGAGTTGGGAAGCCTTCAGGGTCGCCCCTAAAACAAGGAGGGAAAACTCGTAGACACCTTTGAACACCGGATTATCCGATGTTCCAAGACCATACTCCAGCATGGTGAAATCGAAGGATCCGCTGTTGGCAGCCTTTAAGGCATCGATGTAGTCTTGTGCATGGTACTCCAGCATTGCCGCCTCATCTGCCGCCTCAGGCTCGACAATGGAAATCCACGGTTCGTCAAAGAGCCCGTAGCGGTAGCAGAGTTCATATACCATGGTGGCCTTATAGGGTTTGAACGGATGCTGATCACCAAGGTTATACTGATCATACTTTGAAGTATACATGAAAACAGAGTTCATGCTGCAGCTCCCTATATATGAATTCGCCCACCTCGGTCAATGCATATACCAAAAGAATTCCCGGTAAAAAAGTTTGTTTATCTCTTCTCATACGTGTACCACCACCATGGTATTCAATCAATACTATAGTTTGCACACACCCCTTCTTGAAGAAGCGGGGGAGAGAGGTGATCGTACCCTGAAACGATACACGATGCCATCATGAAAGGTTTCGGCGCTGACCCCTCTTTCACACCACGGAATAACATCTTCACCCACGTCTTTCATGCGGCCTCATCAATAACGTCCTGCAATGAATGACAAAGATCATGGACGAGCCGGACATGAATATGGTACTACTAAAACAACATCATGAAAGGAGATACTCCATGCGTCATGGGTTTGACATTTTAGACAACCTGATCGTCCTGGAAAACGGAAAAGTTACGGTCTTGCGGACTATCGAGGATATCGAAACCCTTTTGGAGAAACTCACGAAGATTCAGGACTCGTTCCGGACGAAACAAACGCCGAAAGGGACAAGGGTCAAGGCCGATATCGACTACCTGATCCGGCTCATTACCAACATGGCATCTTTTGTATATGAAAAAGAGCTGCCCAAATCCTGACAAGAAAGCTCCCCGTGATGTTCGGCCATGCATCTTGCAGCATATACGACATCCTTTGCAGAAGATAAAAGATAACTTATTGCTTGTCCATTTGCAGTACCGATGAATCAGAAAATTGACCGCGGCACCGCATGGATGTACAGGAGGGTTCCATGACGAGAAAGAGTGTTTCCCAGATCAAGACAGACAAGGCCCCGCAGGCCATCGGTCCATATTCACAGGCAATCATTGCCGGCAACTTCTTGTTCGTGTCCGGGCAGATCCCATTGAATCCTGCAAGCGCCACCATTATAACCGGAGGAATTAAAGAGCAGACCTCTCAGACGCTGAAAAATATCGGGGCGATCCTCAAGCAGGCAGGCTCCAGTTTCGAGCACGTGGTAAAAGTGGAGATATTCCTGAAGAACATGAATGATTTCAATATAGTGAATGAACTATATGCTTCATTCTTCCCGCAGGACCCAAAACCTGCACGTCAGGTAATCGAGGTATCCCGGCTCCCCAGGGATGTCCTCATCGAGATCTCCTGTATTGCATATCTTCAGGATTAAGGGGTGGTCTTGCCGAATTATTCATGATAATAGAAGGTTAGATGCATCCATACAGACAGAAAAGCTCTCACCCCATGAGAACAGATTCGCATCCAGATAACGCTGAGCCATACTCTTTTTAAGAAGAGAACCATACCACAGGAACAAAAAGGTGTGTCATGGGCGAACAGGAAAAGGAAAAAGGAAATGGTTCTGATGTCTTGCATTCTGCTACTGAAATAACCTGGAATCTTGTTCTTCTGACCGTGGGCAGCGTCTTATGTGCCGTTGCGGTAAACGGAATCCTTGTGCCGCAACACTTCCTGAGCTCTGGATTCACGGGGGTGGCACTCCTCATCCACTATTTTTTCCCGCCGCTCTCCGTCGGTTGGGCCTATCTGCTCCTGAACATACCCATCTTCATCATCGGCTGGTCGATAGTGGGGAGACGGTTCTTCGTCTACAGCGTGATCGGGATGGCAATCTTTTCTCTGGCGCTCTTTACTGTCACCATCACTGTTCCCATTCACGACAAGATCCTCAGTGCCCTGTTGGCAGGGATCGTAAACGGCGTAGGCAGCGGCATTGTATTGCGTTCTCTGGGATCAGCAGGGGGTACCGATATCCTCTCCGTGATTCTGCAGAAGCTCTTTTCCATAAAACTGGGGACCACGGTCCTGTTCTTCAACGGAATAATGCTCGGTTTTGCAGCAACCATGTTCTCTCTCGAAGGGGCCCTGTACACCCTCGTCTACCTGTATGTGAACACCCAGGTGCTCAATGTCGTGGTCATGGGACTCAGCAAGAGAAAGGTGGTATTCATCATATCAGACCGGTGGGAAAAACTCTCGGAGGAAATCCTCAAGAAGAACCGGAGGGGGGTCACGATTATCGAGGGGATCGGTGGATACAAGAGGGAAGACAAGCGGATCCTCTACAGCGTGATCGCCTTTCAGGACCTGCCCATTCTGAAGAAAATGGTATCGAAGATCGATCCGAATGCATTCGTGGTTGTCATGGACACCCTCGAGGTAATGGGGGCCCGGATAGGGAATCAGCCCCACTGGTAAGGAGCACGGATCAGAAGAGGCTCCGGACAGGATGTCCCGGCTGCAGCTGACAGGACGACCTTGATTTTCTTTAAAAAGCAGTATTCGGAATCCCCCATGCCGCGGTTTGGATCATTGCTCTCGCAGACCTCGATGCATTACCGGTAGAGCTTCTTTTCACTCTCCACCACGTCGACAATCTCATTGATGATAGTGGGGAGCTTTCGTATTACCCGCTCCCAGGAAACCGTTTTCGGGGTCTCGTAGATTTCGGAGCGGATATTCTGAGCGGTCTGCTCGATCACCGCCAGCAGGCCGTCTTCGATGAACGATTTGAACTCGTCATGGGCACTGACATAGGAACTGAGACGGTTGACTATGAACGATGGAGAGAGCAGAAGATCTCCGGCAAAGAGGATGACGTTCTTGAACACATCGTCCACCATTGCCTCCTCTTTGTTCGTATCGTAGAGGAGTCCGCAGTAGGCGGCATTATCCGCATACATCTTGATAAGATCATCAGCCACACTCAGATAAGTCGTGGTAAGGTCCCTGATAAAATGCTCCGATATGACAAGCCCTTCCTCGATGACCAGGGCACTGAGCAGTGTGGTCACGATATCGATCCCCATCTTATAGAGACCGGCATTGCGGTTATCTTCGGATACCTGCTGATGTTTGTGGTCGAACGGCTCCACACAGATCTCCACCTGGGCGGAATTGGTAGCCTTGCGGTACACCTCGATGAGGGTAAAGATTTCCACTCCCCAGTTCGTGGCAAACTGCATGCGTTTGAGCAGCTGGCCGTCAAATACCACCTCTCCGGAGAGCTGATAGTTGAAATTGAGCAGGAAGTCCACAAGACGCAGGACCTTTTCCTCCTGGGTCTCGGTAAACTTTCTCTTCAGCGCTATGAGCAACGGGTCTAAAAGGAGTCTTTTGACCCTGCCGTAGAGCTGCTGTTCCTTGATTCTCGCATAAAACGCCTTGCTGAACTGGTAGCCCAGCACCTGAACCGGATAGAAGAGCCTGTCCAGCTGTTCTCTCCTGAATGTTCTGATATCCGCGTCCACAATCCCGATACTCTGGGCTCCCATTGCCAGGGCAATCCCGAAGGACATGAACATGTTCCTGCCCTTGCCGGGTGCGGTGAGCCCGAAACCGGCATCTGAAAGTTTTTGATAGACGGATGTGAATCCGGGGCCGTCATTATGCTGGATGAGATAATTGGCCACATTGCATTCATTGAGGATCATCGCAAGTTCACGGGCGTCCTCCTCGCTGGCCCGGTCAAGGCCGAAGATTATCTGGGAGAGATAGGTGGCACTGCTCAATTGCCGGGCAATATTCAAGAATACCGGCCGGTTATCAGGATGGGTGAATTCAGAGGCCAGAAGCGGGATGATCAGTACCGCTTTCTTCCATTTTGAATGGTGGAGCAACTCGAGCTCCATATTGGGATTTTCGTCTGTCAAGAGGTACAACGTGCTTATTTTGGTATGCTTTTGTGCGAAGTTTGACATCGTTCTTCTCCTTTACTGCTCATCCAGAACCCTAATCATGAGTTAATTGTCTGAAACGGAGCTGCCTGATTACATAATAATTGTAGAATGTTGATTGTAAACCAGAGAGCCTTTCCGGGTCAACCGGATATCCCTGCAGAGTTTATCGGGAGAATGAGCAGAAAGAGAGATATTGGAGGAGCAGGGGTCGGGAGTAATGGGAAAAAACCAAGAGGTTATGCCTGATCTTTTCCGCGGATGAGATTCACAACACCATAATGTCCCTGATCGTAGGTGAAAACAAAGCATGCCATGGCAAGCAGGACAGTGTCTCTGACCAGATACATCCACGTGAGAGGATCTGCCTCCTGTGAAGTATTGAAACACCCGCACGAGACATCCAGACCTCTGATAAGGGCGGCGGCAATCGCACAGAGAAATACTATCAGGAGGGAGGATACAATGAGGGATGCGCCCGGCACCAGGACACCCAAAATCAGTGCTGCACCCACGATGACCTCGATCAAGGGCAGGATGAGGGCTGCGAGGTTGATGAGAAATCCCGGGAGAATATGGTAGTTATACACGACAAGGGCAAACCCCTGGGGATCCAACACCTTGATGAGGCCGGCATAGAAAAAGATGATGCCCAAAATCATGCGGAAGCACAGAGAGATCTTCTCAGCTCTCGATGTCGTTCTCTTCATTCAGCCACTGCCCCCTTCATAGGGAAATCCGGCTTCATACCAGCCGATCCATCCCTGTCTCAGAATACTGACAGGCGCCATCCCGTGTGCTTTCAACAACCCGGCCAGTTCATAACTCAGAGGGCATCCAGGACTGTCGCAGTACGCCACAAATACCACATCCATGCCTATAAAAGCCTGAAGCTGTTCAAAGTGTTCTTCAACACGGGACACGGGTACATTAATCGCGCCGGGCAGGTGTCCCTGCTCATATGCATACGGTTCTCTGGCATCGAGAAAGAGGATTTTCTCACTGGTATACAATGACCATGCTTCATCCAGAGTAACCACTGTGAATCCGGGATTCTGCATCCCGGCTGCCGTTGACGGATTCCAGTTTCCCGGCAGGACAAGCCCTTCAGGACGCAGTATATTGACAGCAAAGGCCAGAACCACAGAGAGGACCATCAGAGAGACAGCCTGTATGAATGCACTGTGAATCTTATTGAGGAACAAGTTTTCACCCCTTTCGATCAATACCAATAACCCCTTGGGCACACCCTGCACTGTCACTTAATATACCATGACAATTCTTGTGGATATCAAGTAATTTTTTACCGCATTGTCATTATCTCATTGCCGTACGGGCATCGACAAAAAGAATGAAGACTCCATGGCGGATCTGTGCCGGAGCAAACAGGCTCGGCATGAAAACCGGCTGCTATCTGAGAAACCCGAAGTACCAGTCTGTCAACTGTGTCCCCCACAGCACGAATATAAGTGCACCGAGAGCCAGGAACGGGCCGAAGGGGATTGCCGCCTTCATGGTCTTTTTCTGCATGAGTGCCCAGGGCAGACCGAAGAGCGTTCCGATGAGGGATCCCATAAAGATGGTAAAGAGGACACCCTGCCATCCGGTGAATACACCGATCATGCCGAGCAGCTTTACATCGCCCCCGCCCATCCCCTGCTTCTTTGTGAGGAAATAGTACCCGTAAATAACCGCAATGAGCAGGCCTGAGCCAAGGACAAGCCCGATGATGGCGTCTTTGTAGGTGAGGGGAAGCCAGTAGACAAGCCCCAGCCCCAAGATGATGCCGCCGAGGGAGAGCCTGTCCGGGATGATCTGATAATCAATATCGATAAAGGTGATGACGAGCAGAACACATGCCCAGAGATAATAAATGCCGAAACTCACGGTCAGTCCGAACCGGTAGAGCATACTGAGTGCAAGCAGGGCGCTCAAAGACTCCACAACAGGGTACCTGAGCGATATCTTTGCAGAACAGCTCCTGCACCTCCCGCCAAGGAGAATATAGCTCACCAGGGGGATATTATCCCACGGCTTGATAGGATTGTTGCAGACTGGGCAGTGGGAAGCCGGCCACATGATCGATTCAGACCGGGGTATCCGGTGAATGCAGACATTCAGGAAACTCCCGATAAAAAGGCCCAGTACTGCGATGGCGACGGGCCACATCACCCGGTCAGATCTCCTCTCTTGAAGCGCATGACCTCGCCCAGCAGTGTCGAGGCGGTCTCACTCATGATGCCCTTGAGCGGATCATCGTCCGAGAGAAATGAGCTTGCCTCGAGAAGTTTTGTCTTCATGCCGTCCAGATCATCCACCATGGGAGCGAGTGATTTGAGGCTGCAGTCAGGATCGAGGAGTGCCTTGGAATACGCATCCAGCATATCGATTGCCTGTTCACTCATGGTGAGCGCAGTCACCTTGCAGGGATTGAGCTGGCTCATCTGCTGTATTGACTGAACAGAGGGCGTCTCTTTTGTGTCAGCTTTTTGAACACCGCTCAGAATGTCTTCAAAATTGCCGGACCCGGCAGTGGGTCTTATACCAGGTGACTTTCCGGTCACAGCGCCAATTATCAGGTTCGGGTCTATCTTCATCATTTCCTCCTGATGAACCATAAGCAAGGATGATGCCATTGCATTGTTTTCATCGTCAATACACCCGAAGACCTTGAGCTGGGGGAATTTTCTTCCACTGTCCGAAGGAAAAATTGTCCCGGTTTATTTGTGAGGAACCAGCCGTACAATGTTTGCGGCCCTGTCTGCAATAAGGTTGTCTATATCAATGGCCATAAGTTCCCCTACATATTGCCTGATCATGCGCCCGGTTTCAGCTATCACCGCCTGGGGATCGTTATGGGCACCGCCGGTGGGCTCGGGTATCAGGTGATCCACGATCCCGTCTGCATGGAGGTCTTTGCCCGTGCCCTTCAACGTATCTGCCGCAATCTCCTTATTGGCGACATCCCCGTACATGATAGAGGAGTATCCCTCCGGGCTTATGGAAGAGTAGAAGGCGTTCTCGAGCATGATGATCCTGTCTCCGAAGCCGAGCGCCAGGGCGCCTCCTGATCCTGCCTCACCGATAATGCATGCCACAACCGGGGTGCGTAAACCGGCTATGGTGGATATGCACTGGGCTATGGAGAATGACTGCCCCCTGTTCTCCGCCTCAGGGGCGGGATAGGCGCCCGGGGTGTCCACAAAGGTAATGACCGGCCTTTTGAACTTCTCTGCCATCTTGAGCAGGCGCATGGTCTTGTAGTGTCCTGACGGGCTTGCCATGCCGTAATGAAACTTTGCGTAATCCTTGTGTCTGATTGAACGTTTGACATGGCCGATCACCATGACGGGTATATCGTCCAGAAACGCAAATCCCCCCTTTACGGCAGGATCGTCTTCATAAATTCTGTCTCCGTGGAGTTCCATGAACTCGGAAAATATCGCATCGACATAGTCATCGAACACCGGCCTTTCGGTGTGCCGGGCAAGTTCGACACTGCTCCACCGCGATATGCCCGTGTAGATCTCTTCCCTGAACTGCTCGACCTTCTTTGCGATCTCTTCGGTATCGACCCCTTCCAGCCGGGAGATGCTCTGCCTGAGCTCCTTCAGGGCATTGTCTATCTCATCGAATTTATCTTTTTTCTTCATTGCAGCTCCACTCCGGCGCTCCCGACGAGAGAAGCGATCTTGGCGAGAAATTCTCTGGTGGGCTTCACCATGTATTCCTTGCCTGCATCAATACTCACCACCATATCATCGATCCTGAGCTCAAAGCTTAACTGACAGGCGCCCTGAGCCTCAGAGACCATCTCCTTGAGCGAGGTTATCTCTTCAGGGGCCATTTTTGACGGCAGTCGGACGAGCAGTTTCCTTGCAAGCATGGCCTCTGCATTATCGAGGGGATGCACCTCTTCCCCGAAGAGCTCCACCTGGTCGGCTTCCACCTCTCCCGCCCCGTTGTCCGTGTTCTGGCCGACCTTTGCCTTTACAATAATGGGTGCCTCACCCGTGATAAGGTCCTGATATTCACTGAAGTGCTGAGGGAAGAAGATGATAGGGGCAGACCCTTCAAGATCTTCGAGTACCGCCCTGGCCATTGCCGCGCCTTTTTTCGTCCTGGTGACATTCAGGTTGTTGAGGACCCCTGCAATAATCACCACCCCGGAGGTATCTGCCAGGGTGGCCGTTGTCGCACTCGTGTATTTGTCTATGGTGGACGCATACTTCTTGAGCGGGTGCCCGGATATGTAGAACCCCACCCCCTCCTTCTCCATCTTGAGCTTTTCGTCCTCCGACCAGTCGGGGATGTCGGGAAGGTCGATCTCGTCATGTTCGTTATCAGCAGAGAATTCCTCGAGATTGAAGAGTGTCTCCTGCCCCGAGAGCTTATCCCTGGCCTTTCGCTGAGCATCTTCTAACAGTACATCGAGGACATCGAACAGCGCCCTGCGGTTTGCGTGCAGGTTGTCGAAAGCCCCCACCTTGATAAGGGATTCCACAACGCGTCTGTTCACCTTGGACAGGGCGAGGCGTCCGAGAAACGAGGCAAGATCGGTGTATCTTCCGTTTGCATCCCGCTCGGCCAGGACCACTTCCACCGCTGCCCTGCCCACGTTTTTGATGGCTCCGAGTCCGAACCGGATACCCTCATCGGACGCGACGAACTCCCAGTTGCTCTCATTGATGTCGGGAGACAGTATTGCCACCCCTTTGGCCTTGCATTCGGAAATATGTTTTGTGACCTTCTCGGTCTGGCTCAGATCAAGGGTGAAATTCGCCGCCATGAATGCCTTGAAATGATGCGCCTTGAGAAATGCCGTCTGATAGGCCACCAGGGCATATGCCGCGGCATGTGATTTGTTGAACCCGTAATTGGCAAACTTTTCCATGAGGTCGAAGATCTCGACAGCGGTCTGCTTGGTGACACCGTTCTTCACTGCCCCGTCCACGAAGATCTCCCGGTGTGTGGCCATCTCGGCGGCGATCTTCTTGCCCATGGCCCTCCGCAGGAGATCCGCCTTGCCCAGGGAGTATCCGGCGAGTTTCTGTGCGATCTGCATGACCTGTTCCTGGTAGACGATAATCCCGTAGGTCTCGCTCAGGATGCTCTCGAGCAGGGGATGCGGATACTCGATCTTTTCCCTGCCGTGCTTACGCTCCACGTACGAGGGGATGAGGTCCATGGGGCCGGGCCGGTACAACGCAACGGCAGCGATGATGTCCTCGAATTTCTCGGGACGGAGCTGTCTGAGCATCTGCTTCATCCCGCCGCTTTCCAGCTGGAATACACTCGATGTGTCCCCCTCGCTGATGAGCTGGTAGGTGCGTTCGTCATCCAGGGGAATCTGCGAGATATCGAAGTCGGCCCCCCCTGACCGGATGATGTCCACGGCCATCTGGATAACGGTGAGGGTCTTGAGCCCGAGCATGTCGAGCTTGATGAGGCCCACCTGCTCGATGCGTTTCATGTCGTACTGGGAGATGAGCATGCCTTTCTTGTCCATGTACACCGGGACATGGTCAACCAGGGGTCTGTTATCGGAGATCACCACCCCTCCGGCGTGGACGGAGGCATGCCGGCTGAGGCCTTCCAGGGCCTTTGCGATGTCAATGAGCCTCGAGACCATCGCATCCTTTTCCATGAGTTCCTTCAGTTTGGGCTCGACCCTGATGGCCTCGCTTAGGGTCATATGCAGATCATTGGGGATCAGCTTGGCAATCTTGTCCACATCGGCGTAGCTCATACCCAGGACCCTGCCCACATCACGGATTACGGCCTTTGCCTTCATATTTCCGAACGTGGTTATCTGACAGACGTTTTCAGGACCGTATTTGTTCTTCACGTATTCGATCACTTCATCACGCCTGCTCTGGCAGAAATCAACATCGATATCCGGCATGCTCTTGCGTTCGGGATTCAGAAACCTCTCGAAGAGCAGGTTCCAGCGTATGGGATCGATATCGGTGATCCCCAGGGCGTATGCCACGAGAGAACCCGCTGCACTGCCGCGTCCCGGACCCACCGGGATATCGTTCTGTTTTGCATACTGGATATAATCGGAAACGATGAGAAAGTACCCGGCAAAACCCATCGATTTGATGATCCCCAGTTCATCTTCAAGGCGCCTGGCATATTCATCGTCGACAACGCTGCCCATCCTCACTTTGAGTCCGTCCCTGGCCCTTTCATCAAACACGTCATCCAGGGTCCGGCCCCCATCGATAGGATATACGGGGAAGTAATATTTGCCGCTGGGCAGTTCCAGGTTGCAGCGGCTGACCACCTCCTGTGTTGTCGTGACGGCATCAGGGGCCCAGGCAAAGTGCTCGGCCATTTCCTGGGGGCTCTTGAGATAGAGCTGGTCCGTTTCAAAGGTCATGCGACCCTTGTCGTGAATCATACTCTGGGTCTGTATACACAGGAGTGCCTCGTGGGCCTTTGCATCTTCCCTGCGCAGATAGTGGCAGTCGTTTGTTGCCACGACAGGGAGACTGTACTGTCTGGAGTAATCCATAAGGAGTTTATTGACCCTGTTCTGGTCCTCCAAGCCGTTACTCTGGATCTCCAGGTAGAATCTCCCGTCAAAGGTCGACCGGTAGAATTCAAGTGCGTCAAAGGCCTTCTCCTCATTGCCCCTGAGGAGCCAGTAGGGGACTTCGCCCTGCAGGCAGGCACTCATGGCAATAAGGCCTGCGCTGTGCCGGGCAAGCAGCTCCCTGTCCACACGGGGTTTGTAGTAAAAGCCCTTTATGTGTGCAACAGAGACGAGTTTCATGAGGTTGTGGTAGCCCTCTTCATCCTGGGCGAGCAGGACAAGATGGTAGTTTTTCGGCAGCCCCGGGATCGGCTCTTTTATGGTCATATCCTTTGGCGCAACATACACCTCGCACCCGATTATGGGCTTTATCCCTGCTTTTTGCGCCTTGTCATAGAACTCGACAGCACCGTAGAGTACGCCGTGGTCGGTAATGGCAACAGCTTCCTGGCCGAAGCCCTTTGTGGTCTCGATGAGGTCACCGATCCTGATGGCTCCATCCAGGAGGCTGTACTGGGTATGACAGTGGAGATGCGCAAAGGACATCGTCTCTTTAAGACTCCAGTTTGTAGTTCGGTGCCTCTTTTACGATGATAACATCATGAACATGAGATTCCTTCAGCCCGGCTGCCGTGATCTTGACCATCCTGGCCTTGCTCTGCAATTCCTTGATATCCTTGCAGCCGGTATATCCCATCCCGGCTCTGAGCCCGCCCATGAGCTGGTAGACGTTCTCCGATATGGACCCCCGGTAGGGAACCCTGCCCACGATGCCTTCGGGTACGAATTTCTCCGATTCGGTTACATCCGCCTGGAAGTATCTGTCCTTGGATCCCATTTTCATTGCTTCTAAGGATCCCATACCGCGGTAGGCCTTGTAGGTTCTCCCCTGGTAGATAATCCGCTCTCCGGGAGCCTCATCCGTCCCTGCGAAGAGGGAGCCGATCATGACCGACGACGCACCGGCGGCTATGGCCTTGGTTATGTCTCCCGAGAACTTCACACCGCCGTCTGCAATTATGGGGATACCGTGCTTGTCAGCTTCGGCTGCACAGTCCATGATGGCGGTGATCTGCGGCATGCCGACACCTGCAACAACACGTGTGGTGCATATGGACCCGGGTCCGACACCCACTTTTATGCCGCTCGCCCCTGCTGCGATGAGATCTGCAGTGGCCTCTTTCGTCACCACATTGCCGGCAATGATCTGAGCGGTCGGATACAGCTTCTTGATGGTCTTCACCGAATCGATGACCACTTTGGTATGTCCGTGTGCCGTATCGACAACGAGGACATCCACCCCGGCACTTATCAGGGCATGCACCCGCTTGATGTCATCCGGCATGATACCCACGGCGGCGCCCACAAGCAGCCTGCCTCTGGAATCCTTGGCGGAACAGGGGTACATCTGAGCCTTCTCGATGTCCTTGATGGTGATGAGGCCCTTGAGATGGTAGTTTTCATCCACAACAGGCAGTTTCTCGATCTTGTATTCATGGAGCAGTTTTTTGGCATCCTCGAGGCTGATCTCACCCTGTACCGTGATGAGGTTATCCTTTGTCATGGCCTCTGAAATGGGCCGGTTCATATCTGTTTCAAAACGCAGATCCCGGTTGGTCAATATTCCCACGAGCTTGCCATCCACCGTGATGGGCACGCCGGAGATCCGGTAGTGCATCATGAGGCTCAGCGCCTCGCCTATCTTCTGTTCGGGCCTCATGGTAAAGGGATCGACAATCATCCCGCTTTCTGATTTCTTGACCTTGTCTACCTCGACGGCCTGTGCATCGGGCGGCATATTCTTGTGTATGATGCCGATGCCCCCTTCACGTGCCATGGCAATGGCCGTCCTCGCCTCGGTGACGGTGTCCATCGCAGCGCTTAGCAGCGGCATGTTTATACGTATTTCCTGTGTCAGATTAGTGCTGATGTTCACCATTGCCGGGGTGACACTCGACTTTGCGGGGAGAAGCAAGACATCGTCAAATGTCAGGGCATCCTGTATTTTCCTGTCCATATACTCTCTACTCCTTATTGAATGCTGTATTCGACCCTGAGGTACCCACCGGAGAGTGTGCCGGAATCCCCACGGAATTGTATCGGCATGTATGAGCTTACAAGCCGTTTTATATCTTTCCAGACACCTCCTGATTCCTTTGGCCTGATTATGCGGGGCTTGCCTTCAATGCCCGCCTTTTTCTTTACATCTTCTATCGCGTCGTCGAGCCCGCCCAGGTTGTCGATCAATCCGATGGCATGCGCCTGTCTGCCGGTGAAGACCCTCCCGTCCGCATACTTGACAACTTCCTCCCTGGGTAGTCCTCTGCTTTCTGAAACCGCATCTATGAACTGATCATGGACATCTCTGGCAAGCTCTTCATAGTAGCGCCGCTCCTTGTCCGACATGGGCCGAAACGGGGTTCCGGCGTCCTTGAGCTCTCCGCCGGTTATGCTCCGGGCACTCACCCCCAGTTTCGAAAGTCCCTCGCTCACATCGATGAATTCGAGAATTACCCCGATAGATCCTGTCAGGGTGCCGGAAAGGGCGTAGATGGTATCAGCCGCACAGGCAATGTAGTATGCACCCGAAGCACTGATGGAGGCCATGGAGGCCACGACGGGCTTGGTCTGTTTCAGCCGCAAAAGAGCCTCGAACACCTCCTGAGAGGGTCCCACCCGCCCTCCGGGGCTGTCGAGCCTGACAATGACAGCCTTTATCTGTTCGTCTTCTTCGAATCCCTTGATCGTTTCCAGATACGTCAGAGAGGTCATGATGGGGCCGTCGATCTCAAGCATTCCTATGGCAGGGGTCATATTCTCCCGTATGGTCTTCACAGCTAGGATGACCACGATGAGTATAAAAATAATAATGAGTATGCGTTTCGTCTTTTTCTTCATAGTTAGTGATGATCTAGGTCAATCGCACGGTGCGTCAATGATTATACAACCAAAAATATATAAGCAAGTATAAAACAAGAATGCATATGTTGTCCAGAGGCAGCACGACCTTCTTTCCGGCCCTTACCAGGGAACCGGACAAAAAGATCCCGCTCATCAGAATCCCTGCCCCCAGTGTGACCATCTGCGACGATGTGACTGCGCCGTATAACGTTCCGCTATACGCCAGATCCGCCAGTCCCACAATAGTGAGGTTCATGAGATTGGAACCGAATATATTGCCGGTCGCCATACCGATGTTGCCGAGCCTGAGCAGTCTCATGGTAACCACGAATTCCGGCAGGGAGGTCGATGCGGCCATGAAGAGAGATCCCACAAATGTCGAGGTGAGGTGCGTGGAGCGGGCAATGTTGTCGCAAGCATCCGCCAGAAGAACCCCGGCAGCCACCACCAGACTCCCGAAGAGTACGATGAGCGCCATATTCGCCTTAAGGCCGCGACGGGAAGGTTCCCGATGAAGAGAAGGGGACTCAGATTCCTCCGTGCCCTGGCGGGAATAGATCCACATACCGAAGACATAGAATGCAAGGATGAAGATATCCGCCCAGATTGCACTTGTGTTTCCCGATGTCTTGTACATGCAGATGAGCATCACCAAGAAGGCGCTGAGGCTGATACTCAAATATGCCGAGAAATTGGAACGCCATTGCCAGCCGTTATGTTTCATTCTCGAGCCGAACAGAATGACGGCAAAAGAGAGGATGGCAATATTGAAAAGGTTGGAGCCGAAGATATTTCCAACCCCGAGATCGGGGTTGGATTTATAGGCTACTGCCGAAAGCGTACCGATGAGCTCGGGCAGGGAGGTGATTACACCGAGTATCAGAGCTCCGATAAAGCCCTTGCTCAATCCGGTAAGATCTGCAGTCTCGTCCGCCAGGTCACTCAAGTACCTTCCTGCAAAGAAGATAACCAGTGAGGCCAGAACAAAACGAGACCACATCGCCTCGTATTAACTCTTTGTCTTGCTGTCTTGCAGTTCTTTCAGCAAGTCCCCGAGATTGGTACCGACCTTCTCGGAGCCCTTGTCCTGGGTTGCCATGGTCTTCTTTTCCTGCGCATCATCGATGGCCTTGATGGAAAGACCTATCTTCTTGTTCTCAGGAGAAATACGCAGCACCATGGCCTCCACTTCCTGGCCTACTTCCAGGATATCGGAGAGGGAATCGATCTTGTCGCTGCTGACCTCAGAGATGTGGATCATGCCCTCGACACCCTGTCGAATCTCGACAAATGCACCGAAATCGGTCAGTGAGGTGATCTTGCCCTTGATAAGGCTCCCCACGGGATGCTCGTTGGCGACCTGGGTCCAGGGATCCGGGCTGAGCTGCTTGACGCCGAGAGAGAATTTCTCATTATCCGGGTCAATGGTGAGCACCTTGGCAGGGATAACATCTCCCTTCTTGTACTGATCCCTTGGGTTCTTGATCTTCGGATCCCAGGAGATATCGGACACATGGATGAGTCCGTCGACATCGATATTTTCATCCACGCTCACAAACAACCCGAAATCCGTCACATTCTTTACGGTTGCGTCCACCACCGTACCCTGCGGATAGTACTCTTCGATGAGTTCCCATGGATTCGGGGACGTCTGCTTGAGGCCAAGAGAGATTCTCCTGTTCTCCTGGTCGACACCGAGTACGACAACATCCACTTCCTGACCTTCTTCCAGGATGGATGATGGGTGCCTCACCCTTTTGGTCCAGAACATCTCCGAGATATGGACAAGTCCCTCGACGCCTTCTTCCAGCTCGACGAACGCACCGTAATTGGTAATGGAGGTGACCTTTCCCGAGATCTTCTTGCCGATGGGGTACCGGTATTCAAGACCCTCCCATGGGTCCGGGATCAGCTGTTTCATGCCCAGAGAAATTTTCTCTGTTTCCGGATCAAACTCGAGGACCTTTACCCTGATCTCCTGTCCTGTGGAGACTTTGTCTTTCGGATCTTTGAGCTTGCCCCACGACATATCGGTGATATGGAGAAGTCCGTCAATACCACCGATATCGACAAAGGCTCCATAGGCCATGATATTTTTCACCTTGCCGGTGATCACGTCATCCTTTGAAAGGGTTTCCAAGAGCTTCTTCTTGTTCTCATCCCGCTGCCTCTCGAGGATTTCCCGATGGCTTACAACGACATTGTTTTTCTTCCGGTTGAACTTGATGACCGCTACATCGATGTCATGACCGATCATCTTTTCCAGCTCTGTCTCGGAAACAGGATTGAGTGTCGCCTGTGAACTCGGCAGGAAGGCAAGGATACCGATATCGACGGTCAGACCGCCCTTTATTCTCTCAACAACCCTGCCCTTGAGGAAACCGTTTTCCTGATATGCCTTGAAAATGTCGTCCCATACCTTTATGCGACGAGCCTTTTCCTTGCTTAACCTGATAATACCCTTGACGGGATTGATGCTTTCGACCAGCACCTCCACCTCATCGCCGACCGAGATGTTGATATTGCCCTTGTCATCGATGAATTCCTGAATACGGGCCTGGCCGTCATTCTTTCTGCCGATGTCTATCATGATGTGCTCTGTACCGATCTGGACCACGGTTCCCATAACCACGGAACCGGTGGAGACCCGTTTATCCAATGTCTCTTCGTACAGGGCTTCCAAGTCAGTTTCTGCATCAATCAGTTCATCTTCAGTCTCGTCTTGTTGCAGCCGAGTGTCTTCCTCCTTAATTGCATTTTCCTGTTCTTGATCTGTTTTGTTTTCTTCTGCGCTAAACATTTTATTATCCCCCTATCCGTCGTTCCTTATTCCTTTAATAAGTTGGCATCCTATACAATATAGATGCCCAAATTACAAGACTTTAATATTCCCGGGGAAAATGATTTGATTTCAAAGAGATAGGAACCAGGCCAAATTGCATCTGAGTCAGCGCGTTCGGCAGGTCTGCCCTGCGGAAATTTTCAAGCATGACGAAGAGGGGGCTGTGCTGAGGGAGACGATTCAGTCCAGGGGATTCTTCTTGGGCTTTATCGCTGAGGGGTCTTTCAGTGCCTTATCCAGGTCGTTGAAGATCTTTGCCTTGTCGGGACTCCTGCCGAGTGTCTTTTCGATCTCCTTCAGGCGCGACTGCTGTTTGTTCTGAAACTGGCTGATTTCGTCCTTCATCTGTGAAGCCTGCTGGCCCCTCGGCAGATCCTCAACGAGAACATGGTCAGCAATGCTGTACCGCAACTGTGAACCCGCCTGTATAACCCGGATGATGGATCGGTCTTCAAGTTTCCTGCCCAGCAGGGAAAGCTCTTCCTCGGAGGTTTTCAGGAGCTCCGAAAGTCCCTGAAGTGTCGGCGGTCTCCCGTTCAGGTGTTCGAAGACCCGGATACCGGCGAGAAATACATGAGCCTGCTCATACAGATCCGTAGATTTCATGGCTTACATCTATAGCAAAGTCAGGGAATATGCAATAACGATTCAAGAATACGCTTGACATCGCCGATATAAGAAAACAAATAATGCCGTTATTAAGAAGGAGGTTTCGAATTGAAAAAGACACTATCCATTTTGATCGGTCTTTTCATATTTCTCTTCATATATATGCCTGTCATGGCTGAAGATACTGTTCATATCGTCAAGAAGGGCGACACCCTCTGGGGCATTTCATCTCAATACCTTGAGACACCCTGGAAGTGGCCGCTGGTATGGGCAAACAACACAGACATAACCAATCCGCACCTTATCTACCCGAACGATAAAGTGGTAATCTCCAGGCAGGGAGACAAGGTAATCATAACCATCATTCCGGCAGAAGAACCTGCACAGGAACCCATGATCTACACCCCGAAAGAAATAGCGGAGGAAGAGGAAAAGACCATTGTTGTTTCACCAAAGTTCTCTACGTACATATACAGCCCGAATATCCTGAAAGGTTCCGGTTCCGTTATCAAGAAACACGGGATGGGTGAGCTGGCATCGAAAAACGACAAGGTGCTGATCAAGACATCATCGGGGTTCTCCATTGATCAGGGCATTACGATCGTTTCAAAGGTCATGGATGTCAAGAAGGGTGAAGACGTTGTCGGATACCTGTACAAGGCTGTTGCCATTGCCACGGTGGAGGAAACATCCTCCAATGTCTCAAAGGCACTGATACAATACTCCAGCCAGGAGGTACAGGCCGGCGATGTGGTCTTTGATGACCTCAAGCCCATAGCGCCGTTGACGGTACAACTCTCCGAGCCTGCCCTGGAAAGTGACGGCCGCATCATCGATCTGTACGGTGGATTAACCGGCAGTTCCGATCTGGATCTCGTGTTCATGGATGTGGGCATGAAAAACGGCATCACAGAGGGAGCGCTGCTTTCCATCTATAAAGAGACCGCCTTGGAGGAAAAAGACGTTTCCTTCCGTGATTATCAGGGAATGCTCATTGTCCTTCAGTCGCTGGAGAAGTCATCCATGGGGCTTATCATAGAGTCCAAGGGACCGATCCAGAGGGATTTCCCGGTAGAGGGCATCGAGGAATAGCTGCACGATAATATTCCAAAGGTGGGACGCGTTGTATTGCGGGGTTCTTACAAAGGGACCCCCTGATACGACAGCAACGTGTTCAATCCCCTTTCATCCGTCCTGGTAAACAGGATTCCGATCCCCAGATCTGTTCTTCTGACCACACGCCCCTGGGTCCAGATGATCTTCCCGAACTCCTCTGCGTCCAGACTTGCGATAATATACCCTTCCACGTCCCCAGGCGGATCATCGGTATTTATGAACATTCCGCCCCTGCTTATGTTGCTCACCCGGCCGATTCTGTAGGCAAACCCGTTGTCCCTGTAGGCAACCTTCATATTCACCCGTGCTCGTTTGTGTGCCCTTTGTTCTTCCATAGCCAGACACCTCCGAATCCTTGCAATAGAACATCATCGAAACATAATCATTATAATAACTGTTATAGTATACAGGAAGACCACCTGTTGTATCAAGCCAATTGACGAATCATATACAAATTTTCACTTGTTGGGAACAGGACCCACAGGATCCTGACACCTCTGCTCCGGACATGGAATCATATGTGTGGTCTGCGCGGTATGGAGCGAAGACGGATTGACACCCCGGGTCCAATACGATATAGATTGATCCATGAAGATCTTGTTCAACGCCCGAGAAATAGCTCAGAAAGTTCAGGAAGTCGGGGAAGAGATAACTGCAGCCTATGAAGGAGAAGATCTCTTTATCGTGGGTATTCTCAAAGGTGGTTTTATGTTCATGTCGGATCTGGTGCGGCAGATACATCTGCCTGTCAAGATCGGCTTTGTCAGACTTTCCAGCTATGGCAATTCCGACAGACCGCAGGGAAACGTAAAGATTGTCGATGACCTTGATGAGGCGATCAAGGACAAACACGTCCTGATCGTGGATGATATCATGGACACCGGAGAAAGCCTTGTGGCATTCAAGAAACACCTGGAGAGCAAGGGGCCTCTCTCGGTAAAGATCTGTACCATGATTGACAAAACCGCGAGGAGAACAGTACCTATGGAACCGGACTACTATGGTTTCCGCATCGAAGACGGGTTTATCGTAGGGTATGGCCTTGATTATGCCGAGGATTACAGGGCCTTGGCTGATATTTATGTTATAGAGCCCTGAAACAGGAGGGAATCCGCTTGATGGTAGTCGTATGTCCGAATTGCCACAGCAAGTTCAATCTGAAAGATGCATCTTTCATTAAGAAACCTGTGAAGATGCGGTGCAGCGTATGCTCACATGTCTTCCCCTATACCCCTGAGAATGAGCCGACACTGGAGGAGGAGTTCGACAGCCTCATCTCTTCCCGGAAGGAATCGTCAGCAGAGGGTATCGAGCAGGAAGAGTCCTTCGAGGATTTCGGCGCTGAGATAACAGAAACCGAACACAAAGAAGAATTCCGGGAAGAGGAGCAGATTGACGAACAGCAGGTGCAGCCGGAATCAGTCATCCGCGAGATAGACTCAATCCTCGGTGCCGGCGAAGAGATGGGCACGGGACAGGTGGAGAAGACCAGGAAGGAATCACGAAGAAGAGCACCTGTTGCAGCCATCATCAGTGTTATTCTCATCCTGCTGGTGTTCGCCGGCGTTGCCCTGTGGATCATGAAAGACAAGATACCGTTCCTGCAGAAACCTGCAGAAGAACTCCAGCAGGCCGTTCTTGAACGCGGTCCGTTTTTCTCCATCTCTGAAGACAGCCTCACCTATGAACTACTCACCAACCACAAAGAGGGGACCGTCCTCGTTATCAAGGGGGTTATCAAAAAGCTCACCAGCAAGCCGCTGGAATCAGTTATGGTCCAGGCTCGGGTTTACGGCAAAGACAACAAGCTCATCGATACCCGCAATGCCTATGCAGGCATTGTTCCGGACTCTTCAGAACTCATGCGTCAGAAGAGCGATGATATCAATATTCTCCTTACTGCAGAGCCGAGAACAATGGGGGCATTATCCAGTTCCCAGGATATACCCTTTGCCGTTGCCTTCTTTGGCAAACCAGCTCTTGAAGGCACGTCGTTCCAGGTTGAGGTGAAGGAATTTCATTGGAGATAAGAGAGACTGCCACAGCAGACAGGCTGAAGTATGTCGTCGTAGCTCTAACATTCGTCTTTCTTGCGGGCACCCTGGGCTTTCACCTGATCGAGGGATGGGGTATCCTCGATTCACTCTTCATGACACTCATCACCATCACGACGATCGGGTACCGCGAGATCTATCCGCTGTCCGATGCCGGCAAGATATTCGACATCATGCTCATCTTCATGGGAGTAGGTACCGCTGCCTATGGATTTGCAACCGTAGCACAGTTCATAGTAGAGGGAGAAATTCAAAGGGTCTTAGGGAGGAGAAGGTTGGATAAACAGATAACGCGTATGAACGGACACTACATTATTTGCGGTAACGGCAGGATCGGCTCCCTCATCTGCCAGGAACTCCAGAATTCCAACAAGACGTTTGTCGTTATCGATAAAGATCCCGTAACCATTTCCGAGCTGAGGAACAGAAACATACCTCACATCACCGGTGATGCCACGAATGAAGAAGTCCTCGAAAAGGCAGGCATCTCAAGGGCAAAGGGGCTCATTGCCACCGCATCGTCAGACGTGACAAACGTGTACATCAGCCTCATCGCACGGGAAATGAATCCCCGCATCTTTATCCTCGCCAGGGCAGAGACAGAGGATTCCGTCAAAAACCTGGAACGTGCGGGGGCGAACAAGGTGATCTCTCCCTATCTCATCGGCGGCCGCCACATGGCGAATATCATCCTGAAACCCACGGTTGTGGATTTCGTCGAACTCGCCACCGGGGAAACCAGCCAGGAATTCAATATCCAGATGGAGGGATTCCTGATCAGGAGCGAATCGTCTCTCGTGGGAAAGACCCTGAAGGACTCATCCATCAGAAAGGATCTCGGACTCATCGTTGTGGGTATAAAGGACCACAACGGGAAGATGATCTTTAACCCGCCGGCGGATTTTATCCTGGATACGAATATTGTGCTCGTCTGCATCGGCGGGCCCGACGCACTGAAATCCATGAAAAAACTCGTCAGCAGCTAGGTCTCATGCGTATAATGGGCATTGATTACGGAACGAAACGGATCGGTATAGCCATCAGCGATCCGTCGTGCACCATGGCGCATCCCCTTGATACCGTCGCGGTAAAAGCCGATGGTTCCCATATCGAACACATACGAGGGCTCGTGGGGGAATATGAGATCACGAAGGTTGTGGTCGGCCTTCCCTATAATATGGACGGCACTATCGGGGCCAGCGGTGAAAGGGTCGCCGCCTGGGCAGACGAGCTTGCAAACTCACTTTCCCTGCCCGTGGTGCTCTGGGACGAGAGGCTTACCACCTCAGAGGCCCATGACTTTCTCATAGGCCTGAAGGTCAAGGGAAAGAAGAGAAAACATATCGTGGATAAGATCGCTGCGAGCATTATTCTGAACGATTATCTGAACTCGACACAACCATGAAATCATTCTGGCAGGGCACACTCATCATCATTGCATGCATCTCGATACTGGCGCTCACCCACGTATACGTCTTTATTACCACGCCAACCACACCTCTCAGACCGGTAATGATGGAGATCGAACCAGGAACGAGCGCCTGGGAAATCTCCCTGGAACTCAAGGACCAGGGGATAGTGACGGACCCGTACATGTTCCTGGCAGTGGCCGTGGCCACGAAAAAGGCCAGGCACCTCCAGGCAGGCACCTACGTCTTTGAAGGGAAACATTTCCCCCTGGATATCATGCATATCCTCTTCAAAGGACGGACGCTCCGCTATCGCATCACCATACCGGAAGGATCCAATATCTTTGATATCGGTGAAATTATCGCTGCAACCGGATTGATAACAAAACAGGATTTTATCCGGAGCGCACAGGACAGCCGGACCACCGCATTCTTCAGCATAGACACCCCATCCATGGAAGGCCATCTCTACCCGGACACCTATTTTCTCTCCCCGCATATGACGGCACTGGAGATCATGGCAAAAATGGTGGACCGGTTCAATCAGGTCTATACGCCGAAGATACAGCAGCAGGCAGATGCCCTGGGAATGAGCACATCCCAGGTGCTCACCCTGGCATCCATCGTCGAGAAAGAAGCGGTATTCAATGACGAGAAGCCGATCATCGCATCAGTGTTCCACAACAGGCTTAAAAGAAAGATGCCTCTCCAGTCGGACCCGACAGCGATCTACGGGATCGATGATTTTCACCGAAGGATCACCCCAAAGGACCTCATGAAAGAGTCCCCGTACAACACCTACAAACATACCGGGCTCCCTCCCGGCCCTATCTGCAATCCCGATAAATACTCAATAAATGCGGTACTCTGGCCCGAAAAAACAGACTTCCTTTACTTCGTATCTCAGGGGAATGGTTTTCACTATTTTTCAAAGAGTCTGAAAGAGCATAACAGGGCCATTTCAAAGACCCGAAAAAGGAAGAAATAACCTCTGTCCATCTAAAGTTAATCATGCGGTATTTCGATACAATACAACATGATACGCTTGCATGCAGCAATCATCGATGACGAAGACGAAGTACTCGACCTCATCGAACAGATATTAAAAGAAGAAGGTCTCAGCACCAAACGGTACAACAAGGCAGAGGATCTTCAGGCACAGCTTAACAAGCACAGATTCGATATCATTATCTCCGATCTCATGCTTCCCGGGGGGATGTCGGGGCTCGACCTGCTTGATGATATCCATCACCGTGGGCTTGACATACCGTTCGTACTCATTACCGGGTATGCCTCGTTGGATTCCGCAATAGAGGCTGTGAACAGGGGTGCCTTCTACTACATCAAGAAGCCCTTCAACATCGAAGAGATCCGCTTCGTCATCAAACGACTCAGGCAGCACAAGGAACACCTGGATGAGGTGGAACAGTTGAAAGTCCAGGTCAGAACACTTCAGGCAAAACTCGAAACCGAACTGAAAGAAACCCTGCAGGCCATACCCATGGCAACACCCGTAACCCCGTTTCAGAACGGCTACGATGTGAACAAGGTTTTCTCTGCTATTGAATACCTCGGGCGACTGAGAACCGACGGGCTCATTTCGGATAAGGAATTCGGCGACTACAAGGAAAAAATTCTCAAGAGGATTATATGATGCAAGATAAGGTATTAATAGTGGATGATGATCCTGGTATCAGGAGCACGATTTCCGAACTGATCGAAGAGCTCGGCTACCTCTGTGAAACCGCATCAGACGGCCTGGATGCGGTCGAGCTGTTGGATTCAGGTCCTTATCTCTGCGTTTTTACCGATATCATGATGCCGAACATGTCCGGTCTTGAGCTGATCAAGAAGATCAAGGCACGGGATGTGTCCCTGCCCATTATCGTCATTACCGGATACGCATCCTTGGAGATCGCTATTGATGCCATGAAATACGGGGCCTCGGATTTTATCTCAAAACCGTTCAAGGTCAAGCAGATCGAGCTCATGCTCAACAAGGTGAAGCGGGAAAAAGACCTCGTAGAAGAAAACAAGCGGTTCTCGGACACACTGCAGCTTCACCGCCTCATTGACAACCTCGTTGGCCAGATCGAGGACAAGAATGAAGAGCTCATCTCACTGCAGGCCATATCGGAAAAGATCATAAGCATGAAGGGGATCCGGGATCTTGTCGGTGCGATCATCGATGTCTCGAAGCAGCTCCTCGATGAAGCAGACGTGAGGTTCTTCCCCATCAGCAGGAAGCACAACACGCTCATTGACCCTGACGGCGGCAAAGAGATCCTCCTGGAACCCGGTCTGCTGAAAGGCAATATCATACGGAAGAACGGATCCGGGAAGGCATTGACGGACAAATTCGAGACCATCTTTCCGCTCATGATCGAAGGTCAGGTGTTCGGAGCCCTGGATATCCTCACATCCAGCATCCTCGGCGATGACAAGGAGAGCAAGATCCTCTATCTCCTTGATCGGTCTGCCGAGCGCATGGAGAACGTGGCGCTCTATGAGGGACTCTATGAAAACATGCTCTCGACCTTGAATTCCATGGCTAAGATTCTCGATGCCAGGGATCCGCATACATCCCAGCACTCCACACGTGTCACCTCGCTGTCGATGGCGATGGGCAAGGCCCTGGGGCTCGACGAAGATGATCTGGATGTGCTGTATATAGCCGCATCCCTGCACGATATAGGCAAGGTGGGCATCCCGGACCACATCCTTCTGAAACCGGACGGGCTTACGAATGAAGAATTCGCCGTTATCAAGAAACACCCTGACATCGGAGCGGACATTCTGAAACCCATCCCTCCCATGGCAAAGGAGACGGAGATCATACGGCACCACCATGAACGCTACGACGGCAGGGGCTACCCCGCTGGGCTTAAAGGGAAGGAGATCCCGTACCTGTCACGGATCATCTCCCTGGCAGACTCCTTTGACGCCATGACATCGGACAGACCCTACAGAGACGGTATGTCGATTGAAAAAGCAGTCGAAGAAATCGAGCGCTGCAAGGGTTCTCAATTCGACCCGGAACTTGCCGAGATCTTCATACACCACGTGGCGCTATCGTAAATCCTACTCGACCAGTGGAGGCTGACCCGGTTCCTTCGGGGTGGCCGGCTCCACCGGTGGGGCTGAAGCGTCACCCTTTCCCTGAAGAAGGTCCTGAATCCGCTCTTTGAGCTCCCGGTTTTCCTGAGCGAGGCGATCGTTCTCGGTAATGGCGGTATTAAGCTCCTGGTTTTCTTTTTCCAGTGCAGTGATCCTCCGGGAAAGGGCATCCATCTGGCCGGAGTCCTGTTCCATTCCAGCGGCCTGCTTCTGCTGCAGCATGTTCACCTCTGTTTCAAGGGTATCCACCTCTGCCAGGAGTTTTTGATTTTTATGCTCCAGCGTTGCAATATAGTTGACGGTCTCGGTGAGAAATTTCTTGTAGTCTATCTGCTTTTCCTTGTTGGCACCCCAGATATAATATCCCAGGATCAACCCGACGACAAACAGCATCACCGCAATAACCAAAGGAATCATGGATCTCTTCTTTTCTTCTGCCATTGCTCCTTCCCCTTTCCGCATCTGTCCTTTCTTGATCTATGGCATAACGGATGGCCAGTCAAGCTGAAGTTCTTTTCATAACAGGAGAATTCAGTATCCAGTATCCGGAAAAAAACATTTCCAAGAAATTATTTTCAGGAGACAACATCGCGCCGACTTGCGAAAAAACCGAATATGGAATAACAAACAGATCATGGACATACTGGTCATCAAACTCGGGGCCCTGGGTGATGTCATCAACACCCTGCCTCTCATCATCAATCTCAAGAGGCACCTTGGTGCCCGCATACACTGGGTTGTGGAGCCGCTGAGTTTTCCGATCGTGTCTGCCCACAGGTGTGTGGATAACGCTATTTGCTTCAACAAACAGGCCTGGAAGCAATCGCTGCCTGAGGTGCTCTCTGAGATCAGGAGCCGGCGGTATGACCTCTGTCTGGACCTCCAGCGGATCACAAAGTCGGCGCTACTGTGCATGGCGGCAAAGGCTACCAGACGCATAGGTTTTGACAGGGAACGCTGCAAGGAAATGACCTGGCTCTTTCCCTTCGAACGCATCCCCGCATCAGATCCAAAAAAACATATGGTCCTGCAATACCTCGACTTTGCGGAATATCTCGGGATCGCAGACAATGAAATCCGCTGGGACATACCCGTGAAAGGATCTGTCCCCTTCAACCTGCCGGAAGGCTATGTTGTATTGAATATAGGTGCCACTAAAGCGGCAAACAAATGGACTCCCGGCGGGTTTGCTTCTCTTGCCGAAGAGGTACGGGAAAGATATCACATCCCCTGTGTCCTCACAGGTGCCGGGGAGGATATCAAGATGGCTGCAGAAATTACTCGAAGAGCTTCCAACAGCATCATAGACCTCGTGGGAAAAACCTCTATCGAGGACCTGATTGAAGTCCTTGCCGGATCATCAGCGGTGGTAAGCTGCGATACCGGACCCATGCACCTGGGTGTCGCCCTGGGCAAGGAGGTGATCGCCCTGTTCGGTCCGGCAAACCCGAGGAGGACAGGGCCGTACCTGGGTCATGTCATTCAAAAGGACCTTGCATGCTCTGGCTGCAACAAACGAACGTGCAGCGACCCGGTCTGCATGCTCTCGATACGGAGTGAAGACGTGCTGGAAAAACTGGATCTTGTTCTCTGAGGAGTCTCGGCCCCCCGGCGGATACCGCTGGATGAAAACCTCAGCGCTTAACTGCGGGCCAGCTCTCTTTCCTGTCCCCGTCTGACGTGCAGTACAGGATCTCACTCCCGGCAGAACCTTCCCACACCTCCTTGAACAACACCCGCGGATCATCTCCGGTATGGGCGGCATACGCCTTCAGGAATGTCATGCGATCGCTGCGGCTGATATGGAGAGGAATGCTCGTGTTGATCTGGACGAGATTCTTCAAGCGCTTCGCATAGGAGATCGACCGCCTCTGCTCGATACGGTCCGTGTCGAGTACATAAAACCGTAGATCTGCCATATCGATCTTGATGTTACACGCCTTGAGGTCCGCATGATATATATTGAAGGAGTGCAGGCGGCCGATCAGCCTCCCGAAGGCGGCCGCTATGTCCCGCTTCTCCATGAGCTTTAAAGCGGGGTAGTCCTCCCAGAGGAACAGATCAAGATCCGGATGGCTGAGCATGTGTGTGACGAGCACGCTTGATCCGTTCTCGAAGACCCCAACGGCAACAGGCTCTGCAACGCCTACACAATTGAAGTAGAGCGCGAGCAGCCCCTTCCAGGACCGCAGGGCATAGGGTGAACACAAGGGTCTTGCTGGCTTATAGGTCTTTACACAGTAGTCATCCACACAGCTGAGCTGGGTCTTTTCCTGATACTTGAGGACATGGGTCATCTGCCGGACATTCTTTGCATGTTGATCCAGGACATTATCCAGATCAAGATCGTGGCCTCTGCGCACATATGCCCGATAGCCGTCTCCTGTTTGTTCCTGTGTAAAGCTCCCCTGCCTCAATGACCTTTTCACCCTGCGCTGAACATACCGCAGCCTGAGGGCACGAGACTTCCTCCGGATCTTCTGAGCGAGTTCTGCAGGGTCGAACCTGCTCCCAAGCCGCTCCAACGCCTCCATCAGTTTATCATCCGGGGTATCGTAGACGTTATGCACCTGGGCGAACAGGGATATGATATGTCCTTCGTTAATCTTCCTGCAGGGTTTTATTTCATAGGCATCGAGCAGAAACGGCCGTCCGTCCCTGTCAAGGATGATATTGCCCACATGCATGTCGGAGAAGAAAAAATTGTTGTCCAGAAGCTTGACGGCCAGATCGAGCATAATGGCTGTCTGTCCTGTCCGCTCGATCTCGTAGAGCGGCTGTGCAGGAGCAACGGCCCGGGTAACCAGGGCGCTTGAGGCATAGTAGCGGATATGGTCGTGCACCCCGGGCACCAGGATGCCGCTGCTGTTCAGCTGCGCCAGCATGTGCGCCTCGTGCAGTGTACGGGGCCTGAGCAGGTTCCGGAGTTTTTCCAGGGTTGTTTTCGGGTCATAGATCTTGACGAAAAATTCCGGCACGCCACCTTTGTCGAGCCGGTATACACTCCGTATGGACCGCTCGTGAATCAGGACCCACGTATGGCCTGGATACTTCGATGACACATACTCTCTGATATTCTTATGCCTCATAGTGATCTTTCACTGAAAGCATGCACTCCACATCCTTACCTATAATCGCGGCTGAAGCCGCTCCCACATATCAAAAAGGCTCTGGGCGCTAGGGAAAAGACAAAAGAATCAAGATATCTTATAAATTTCATAAAAGGTTTTTCTATGTTCTCATCCCCATGTTCCAGTATCTATCGACCTATTTCTCCCATGTCCTTTTATTGTTTGTCATCTTATTGTGTTGTCAGGCAGTTCTCGGCCCAGCGGATCACAGCCTGACCTACAATGTTTCATTCTTATCTTCTTCCAAGCGCCTAGTGCCCAGTGCCCAGTGTCTAGTGCCTTGTTTCAGATCCATCCATCAGCTTCCTGCAGGCATCCATCACCGCATCCACGCCGAGGTCTCTC
>DAISYU010000015.1:40160-45529 GCA_036825155.1 Thermodesulfobacteriota bacterium
TCCATCCATCAGCTTCCTGCAGGCATCCATCACCGCATCCACGCCGAGGTCTCTCATACAGTCGATATCCGCACATGTCCGGTTCATGTAGCACGGAACACAGTCCCTGTTTACGCGCACTACAACGCTCTCCTTGTTCTGAGGCCCGACATAGTCAGGGTCCGTGGGACCGAACAGCGCAACCACGGGAATATCTGCTGCCGAGGCCAGGTGCATGACCCCGGAATCAATCCCGACAAACAGGGAGGCCTGCTCGAGCAGCACATACAACTGACGCAAGCCCAGCGAGCCGGTCAGATCGAGAATCTCCACAGAGTTCTGAGATGAACGGGCTTTAACATACTGCCGGATCAGGGTATTGCACTCCACGGTATCTGAGGCACCTACAAGCACCGGGACCAGAGCGTATTCCTCATGTAGCGAGACGATGAGCTCGGCAAATTTCTCCTCGTCCCATGCCTTGATAAGCCTTCTTCTGGATGCACCGGCCGAGATCACCACATACTTCTCCGGAAGCACAGGAATCCCATCAGCATCGTTTACAGCCAGCAGCCCCACATAATCGTTCTTCCCGGTCTTCACCCCGAGTTTATGCAGCAGGCGGGCGTTGTTGATCCAGCAGTTGTGCCCGGCAACGGTCTCTTTGACATCCAGGCAGATATCCCATGGAAAGTGCACAAACCCGGCCTTGATCCCTGCCCGGCTGAATGCCGTGAGCAGCATGGACTCTTCAGAGCGGGCAAGGGAGATAACCAGGTCATATCCATGGCTGCGTATCTTCCGGCCAAGGACCAGTTTTGCAGCGAGGTCGTCTTCCCGGGTGAATATCTCATCGACAAAGGGGGAGTCGATGAGCAGGCCCTTCAGATAGGGCTTGACCACGGAGTGGATCAGCGCATCCGGATAAGCCTCTCTCAGTGCCTTTAAAAGCGGCAGGGAAAACACCAGATCTCCGATCTGGTTGAGATGGATAACGCATATCTTTTTAATCTCCATGGCATCCCGTTACAGGAAAAAGTTGTTGTCCTGGACCATCTCGAGTTCGTCAACACTTGCATTTGAGTCTATAAAGCGTTCCATCCACCAGTTGACGTGATGGTAGAAGCACACGATAACATTACACTCTTTTTCGGCATCGAACTCCTGTATGGATCGTGCGAGCGTAGCGTGGGTATCTTCGAATCTCTCCGGGTCCATGTAGCCGTCGTGGCCTGCTATCGTGCCTTTGGGAACCCCCCGGTAGGCCGGGCAGTGGAAGATCCCGGACGGCGCGAGAACGGTGCGGAAAAACTGCGAGTGGCATACTTTCGGCTGTTTTTTCAGCTCGTGAACCTTCCTGTCCAGCATCGCATGCAGGTTTACGCTCTCGAGGATATTTACCCCTTTGTCCGTGGCCGCCTTTGCCTGTTCCAGGTTTTCCCGGATCCTACGGATGATCCGGTCCTCCTTTTCCGGGTCAGGCTTGCTGAACAGGGATTCCTTGAGAGACCCATCCAAGCGCAGCAGACAGGGCTTAAAGGAGACATAGTCGAACCCGTACCTTCCTGCCAGTTCCACTGCCCCGGGGATCTCATCAACATTCGCACAGAGTTCGTTGCCGTTCATCATGATCCCTTCCCAGACTATGACGTAGGAATACCCCAGGGATATCGAAGGATTGAGCTCCTTGATTTCTCTCGCATCAGCAAGAATCTTCTGTAACGTCACGTTCTTGCCCGGAACATGCGATTTTCTGAAGGTCTCCTCACTGGCGGCATCCAGGGAGAGTCTCAGCCAGTCTCCCTCTTCGAGGAGGTCTGCAACCTCCCTCACCCTGTCAAGCTTGGATCCGTTTGTCACGATCCCCACCTGGAGGCCCCTGCCCTTGGTATAACGGACAATCTCCTCGAAATCAGGATGCACGGTGGGTTCACCTCCGCCTATGAGGATGACGGAAAGGAGTCCTCTGGCCTGCAGGGTGTCGATGCTCTGTTTGATCGTATCCAGATCAAGGGACTCGCCGGTATTGATGATGCCGGAGTCGACACAGTGCGGGCACCGGAAATTACACGCCGATGTCAGGTCCAGGTTTATGGATACCGGTCCCAGGGGCGGAAGCGCCGTAAGTGCACCCGTGCTCCTGCGCTGGCGCTCCCAGAGGACGTAGCGCTTCAGATGTTCTATAACTGATTTCTGCCGGAGTTTCGCGCTGAAATCATGTTCTCGTTGTTTGAGTTTTTCCATATTCCCCCCATGGATTACCGGCCGTGTGCAGCGGCCGAAAACAAGGATATCACCGGTATGTGTGCCCTCATGTCCATTCCTGCGCGGCTATGCTGCCCAGGATCGAATAGCGCAAACAAAGGTGTCTCCATACCAACCTCTTACCGGATTGTACATGCATCGTAAATGTCTTTGAGCATTTTCGATGTGGAAATAATATGAGCCTCCCCGATAGTCGGGGGCCGATGATCCTCTATCGCCTCCATGAAATCCCGCACTGAGAGATCGAGGGGATCGGTAAGTACGAGACTGTTCCCCTCGTGGAGGAAGCTGATCGTGTATGTGTCCATGTTTATTGCCCTGTGCACATCTTGCCCGTCAAAACCAAAAGAAAGTGTGCGGGGCTGCGTCTGTTCCGTCACCAGGGATACGCTGGCCTTGCATGTGCCGTGCACCCATTTGTAGGCAAAGGAGACCTGCATGGATTCGCGTGTACCTTCAATACGCACATCCTGCAGCATACCATCGCCCAGTGCGGTATAGAGTATGCTCAGGGCATGAGGAACAGAGTCCGGGATCATTGCCCTGCCTGTACAGATGGGAGACAGCCGCATCTGAAACGTTTTCGCACTGCCTTTGCCGAGCGTGCCGCAGAGTTCTTCGTAGGCATGCAGGCAAAAGCCCCACTGGGAATTCATGGCAATGGTTATCCTTTTGCGGCGCGCACGTGTAAAGATCCTCCTGAGCAGGCGGGCCGGGCTGGCGGTATCAGGAGAAACAAACGGTTTTTCGCAGAATACGTGAGCCCCTGCCTCGATACACTGTTCGATATAGTATTCATGAGTGGGGGTAGGTGATGCAATCACCACCGCATCGAGGTCTTCTTCATTCATCATGCGGCTGAAATCAATATAGGGATGAGCCATGATCCCGTATTTCTTGAGATTGTCCGCTGCTACCCTTGAGGATTGCTCCGTTGTCCCGAGTACGGCGTTTACCTGCGCGCCTGCAGCGTGGAAGTACTTGGCAATGAATTCTCCTATCCCGTTGCTTGTCCTTCGCGCTCCAATGATCCCAATGTTCATGGGGCTTCTGTATCATATATTGTCCGTTTGTCAAAACCAAAGCTGGCAGATTACATGCCGGTTATTCTCACTTTTTTTCTCGAACAAAAGATGTCCAAGGATTTACTCAGGTCACAAGATAGTGATATAGGCTGTAATGAAACAGGGTATAAGGTTTAAGGTATAGGGAATAAGGTGTAAGGGTTTTAGGTTTTAAGTTTTAGGTGTTAAAGAGGACGTCGTGAAGAAGAACCGGGGGAGAAAACAGACATCCGATATGGTGAGCATCATTGTCGTGACCTTGGGAGAGGACGAATACCTGCAGGCATGTCTTCACTCGATCCGCGAGTACGCCGCCTGTGCCCATGAAATCATTGTGGTGAACAATTCTCCCGGTGCCCTGGACATGTCTGAAAAAGACGGCATCAGGGTTATCGAAAACCGGAGAAACCTCGGATTTGCCCGCGCGGTGAATCGGGGGATCGAAGCTGCCCGGGGTGAGCTGATCCTCCTGTTCAACCCCGATGCACGACTCGAATATGACGTCATATCACCCATGGTCTCGTTCCTCAATACCCACGAATCTGCAGGTATAGCAGGCGTCCAGCTCGTGTTCCCGGATGGTGCGTACCAGAACTCGGTTGACATCATTCCGAACCTTCTCACCCAGTTTGTGAACAAGTCGCTGCTCAAGATCATATTCCCGAAGGCCTATCCCAGCAAACGATCTCAGTTCAGCAGACCTGTTCGCGTCCCCTCGGTCATCGGTGCGTGCATGATGATCAAGAGGCAGGTTATCGAGACCATAGGTCTGCTGGATGAAGGCTTCTTTCTTTACCTCGAAGAGACGGACTTCTGCAAGCGGGCAACCGATGAGGGTTTCGAGGTCTGGCACCTGCCGGAGCTGCACGTGGTGCATCACCAGGGCACCACAGCCAGGGTCTTTGACATGGCCCGCAAGATCGAGTTCCAACGATCCATGTACCGGTTCTTTGCAAAGCACAAAGGGGCAAATCAGACTGCGGTGCTTTTCGGATTGAATATCGTAAAATCCATCATCGAGACGGCGGGGAACCTTGTGCTGTATTGTACGGCAAAAGGCCGTAACCGACTGAAGAAATCCTGCGCTATCCTCCTCTGGCATATGCTGGGCCTTCCTGCAGGCTGGGGGCTCGAAGACGTAAGCCTTCACTATGAAAAGACACAAGCGTTCGGATACACCTGGTTTCTGCCTGTGGGGGCGGCATTGCCTCAACAGATTCAGAACCCCCGGGAGTTCATGGAGGGATTCAGTGCTACGGTTCTGAACCGTTCCAGGACCACCTTTGTCAAGACCGGCCCTTTCGAGGGTCAGACTATCTTTCTCAAGCGCTACAACTACAAGGGGCCTACTGACACGCTGAAGAACCTGTTCCGCAAAAGCAGGGCCAGACGGGCCTTTGAAGCTGCCTTGCTTCTTGACAATGCAGGCATCAAAACCCCTGACGTGATCTTTGCCTGCGAAAAGAGGATCTGCGGTATTTTGCTGGAGTCGTACATCGCAACTCTGAGTGTCGAGGGGGTGGACCTGGTACAGTATGTTAAGGATAATGATTGCAGCACTGATCTGGTCAGGAGACTCGCCCGTTTTGTGAGACGGCTCCACGAGATGAATATCCTGCACGTGGACTTCAAGGGGGAGAATGTGCTCGTGGGCAAAGACGCCCTCTTCCTCATCGACCTGGACAGGCTAACAAAGGTCCCTCACCTGGGTATGGAGAGGATCGCAAAGAACCTGAGCTACCTCAATGCCTCCTTTGCCCGGGATATCCCGCACGGACCGAGGATGCACTTCCTCGAGGAATACCTCAAAGGCAACACCTGGTTTGCAGGCAAAGGGAAGGAACTGGCGGACACCATCAAGGCTTATACAGAAAAACGGCTTGCAGCGCGCTATACAGAATAGGTTTTTTGCATGATTACATACTGCACTCGTTGGTTTCTTCTTTTTAGGAGTCAACAGACATAGGTAACATCTTTAGAAAAGATAATTTTCTAACTTATTATTTTTATATGTTACTTTCTTTGCTTGTGCAAAAGAAAGTAACCAAAGAAACACACCCC
>DAISYU010000016.1:0-44936 GCA_036825155.1 Thermodesulfobacteriota bacterium
TTGAATTTTCCTTCAAGAAATTCAAGAAAACCGTGCAGTTTTCCGATTTGCACAGTAATGCAATGGATGAGTATATGCCGGGTGATACATTGAATAATCCAAGTCAGTGCACTGTCTCACAGAATCCCTGTCGTGAAGTGCCCGCAAAGGTCCTCGTGGTGGATGACAGCCGCGTGGCTCGGGCATATCTCGAACTGCACCTGAGCAAAGCAGGCTATGCGGTTACTGTGGCAAAAGACGGCAAAGAGGCCCTGGCATTGTTGTCCGAAAATACGAGCGTCGTGCTCCTCGACCTGTTGATGCCCGAGATGGACGGCATGGCATGCCTCCGCCACATTCGTGAACAACATCCCGACATACCGGTCATCATAATCACCGTGAGTCATGAGATCGCGCATGCAGTGGATGCAATGAAAAACGGCGCCTATTACTATGTGACAAAGCCGTTCAATCCGGACGAGATCCTCGCACTGGTGGAGCAGGCCGTCAGGGCACGATCCCAGACAAAAAAACTGCATATTATAGAAGGTCAGCTCAACAAGGTGCATGCACTGGAAACCTCTGTTGCCGCACAGATCCGGAAGAGTCTTCTGGTAACGGGCCTGCCCGGGGAACTCCATGGGATAAAGGCAGGGGGCCTGAACGTCGCATCTAAGGATATCGACGGAGATTTCTACGATTGTTTTGCAGTGGGCAGCAACTGCATCGATCTCATCGTGGGTGACGTCATGGGCAAAGGTGTCCCTGCAGCTCTTCTCGGTGCAGAGATAAAAAAGCACTTCATGAACGTACTGTACAAGTTGACCCGGCCTTCAGGCACTACCTCTCATCCTTCGCCTGAAAAGATCGTATCCACGGTTCATAAAGAGATGATCCGGCGGTTGAGAGAGGAGGAAACGTTTTTTACCCTGGGCTATGCCCGGTTCGACATGCACAGGCATCTGCTGAGCTATGTGGACTGCGGCCATATGCGCCCTATCCACTTTCATCACGAAACAAATACCTGCACCCTGCTCCAGGGGGTAAACATGCCGATCGGATTTCCTCTTCAGGACACATTCAAACAGATCCTCGTCCCCTTCACCCCCGGCGATCTGTTCCTTTTTTACTCTGACGGAATCACCGAGGCAACAGACGCCAAGGGAGCAGCTTACGGCGAAGACCGTCTCATGAAGTTCATCAGGAGAAATGCCCACCTGGAACCCCGGGACCTGTGTGATACGATATACAAAGAGGTCGCCAGCTATTCCCATACCGAGTCGTTCACCGATGATATCACCTGTGTGGCGATGAAAGTTGACCTTACAAAGCCGGAAGAACAGTCCCGGCCGCAGTGGCACCTCAAGATCAAAAGCACCTTAAACGAGCTTGATCGGGTGAGAGGTTTTATCGTGGAGGTGTGCAGAGGTCTCGGCAAAACCATGGTGGATGGCGAACGGATCAAGATGATCCAGATCGTTGCCACCGAGATAACCACAAATATCATCAAACATGCATATGCAGGCAAAAAGGGCAAGGACATCCTGATAGAAGCTACGACATCCCCTGATGAAATCATGTTCAATTTTTACGACTGGGGCGTCGAGTTCGACTTCTCCACAGCACCCACACCTGTTTTCGACGGATCGAGGGAAGACGGGTTCGGCCTTCACATTATCGCCCATACAGCGGACTATGTGCGGTACTGGCGTGACGAAGACGGGAGAAACACCGCCTGTGTTACATTCTTCCTGAACAAGAGGGGCTGATAATGAAACTGGCTCTGGAAGAGACCTCAAAGATTGCTGTAATAACCGCGCTGCCGAATGTTCTCGATGCAGAAAATGCTGCAGAGTTCAAGGACGAGGTGACACGGATACTCCAAGGGAAAACGCAGGTCATCTTTGACATGAGCACCGTGCACTTCATGGACAGCGCCGGATGCGGGGCGCTCATTACGGCCCTGAGGCACGTGAAAGACGATGGAGGCGTCCTCAAGCTCTATGGTGTAACCAGCCAGGTACGCCGCGTGATAGAGCTGGTGAGAATGTACAAGATCATCGATATATTCGAAACGAAAAAACAGGCAATGCGTTCTTTCCAATCCTGACATGCAACCATATCCCAACTCGTGTGACGGCGCGATGAAGGCTGAAAAGTCTTTGATTTTATAGAAACCACGTTCAATACGTATTAGAGTTTTTATTCTGGATTCTGAATTCTGGATACTGGATTCTGGATACTGGATTCTATTTTCTTATAACGTCTTGTTTGTTTAGAAAATAAATCTTCTCCAGGAGATATTCAGGATAAGTCCGATGCAGATGAGATTCATGAGCATGAACGACCCTCCGTAACTGATAAACGGCAGGGGCACACCCACCACGGGGAATATCCCGATAGCCATGGCAATATTGATAAAGATGTGCAGGGTAAAATACCCGGCGATTCCGAAACACAGCATGCTCCCGAATCGGTCCTTGGCCTTGGTGCCCATGGATATGATCTTGGTGATGAGTATCAGATAGAGGACGATCACCAGGGCCGAACCCATGAATCCCCATTCCTCGGCAACCACGGAAAAGATGAAATCCGTATGGTGTTCTGGCAGGAATCTCAGCTGGGTCTGCGTACCCTCAAGGAATCCCTTCCCTATGAAGCCGCCTGATCCCACGGCGATCTTGGACTGCATGGCATGGTATCCGCTCCCGAGAGGATCGCGGGAAGGGTCGAAGAAAGAAAGGATCCTCAATCGCTGATACTCTTTCAGCGACAGCCAGGCAAACGGCATGACGGAGATAAATACGATGCTCGAGATTATCAGCGTCGAGTGCTTTATTCCCAGAAGCAGAAACATGATCAGCGCGATGAACGCCACGATACTTGCAGTACCGAGGTCAGGCTCGGCAAGGATGAGCACGACCGGGACAACCATGAAGAAAACCGGCACGACCAACTCCCTGATACCATAGCCTTTGATATGCTTCTTTGTTTCTCCCCAGTATCCCATCCAGAGGATGACTATGATCTTGGCAAGCTCAGATGGCTGGATCCCCATGGGTCCGAGGGAGAGCCATCGCCTGGCACCGGATATCTCTCTTCCGATCACCAGGACCAGGACCAGGGTAACGACAACAAAGGCATACAGCGGCCATGCAGAATGCATGAGCATGCGGTAGTCCACGATAAAGACCAGGACCATCACGAAGGAACCTACGAGAACCCAGAGAATCTGTTTGTAAAAGATCGTCGGATTGGTGACCCGCGCAGAGCTGTACAGGCAGAGTAGCCCGATGAAGATAATGGCGAACGTGGTGATGAGAAGCCCCCAGTCGATATTATCCGTTATCTTTGCGTATCTGCTCATCTTCCATACCCTTCAAGAAGTAATAGCCTTTGATGACATCGTTTACCACAGGGGCTGCAATGCTGCCGCCATGCCCGCCATGCTCCACGACAGCGACCACGAGAATTTCAGGGACATCGACCGGGGAAAAGCCGAAGAACCAGGCGTGATCCCGGTACTTGTACGGGAGATCCGATTCATCGGCACGTGCCGAAGTGTACCCTTTTGCCACCTGGGCTGTTCCTGTCTTGCCCCCGATAGAGAACATGGGGTCCTGGATACCCCTCCCCGTCCCGTGTTCCCCCTCCACAACCATTCGCAGACCCATTTTTATAACATCGAGATCTGCCCTGCTCACGTCGAGAACCTTCTCCAGATTCGCTTCGCCCGAGGCCAGAATCCTCGGTGTGTAGAGCTTCCCGCCATTCACCAGCGCACTCATGGACTTTGCCACCTGCAGGGGTGTCACGAGGGTGAATCCCTGACCGATGGCTGTGATTATGCTCTCTCCGGACTGCCACGGACGGCCGAATCGTCTCTCCTTCCACTCCTTCGTCGGCACGAGACCGCCAAGTTCGTCCCTGATCTCGATCCCGGTGGGCCTGCCGAATCCCAGTTCAGAGGCGTACTGCGAAATCTGATCGATACCAAGCTTCTCTCCGAGTGAATAGAAGTACACATCACAGGACTCACTGATGGCCCTCATGATATCCACCTCTCCATGTCCTGTCGGTTTCCAGCACTTGTAGGTCGAGGTGCCCAGCGTATATTCGCCCGGACAGAAGACTGTCTCTTTCGGGGATATGGTCTTTGAAACGAGGCCGGCATAGACCATGCCCACCTTGAAGACTGATCCCGGGGGATACTGACCGCGGATTGCTCGGTTCTCGAGGGGGTGCAGGGGATCCTCTATAATCTGTTTCCACGCCTCAGGCGCCATGGGGGTTAAGAACATATTCGGGTCATACCCCGGCGAAGAAACCATGGCCAGGATCTCTCCGGTATCGGGTACAATGGCAACCACCGCCCCTGCCCTGTCCCGGAGAGAGTCCTTGGCAATGAGCTGCAGTCTCTTGTCGATAGTGAGCATGATGTCCTGGCCCGGAACCGGGGGGCGTTCATCCAGGACCTTGATCTTGCGTCCGAGGGCATCCACCTCGAAGACCCGCGTCCCTTTCACCCCGCGCAGCTTTTCTTCACAGGTGAACTCGATGCCCGCCTTGCCGATGAGATCGCCGATTGCATAATCATCCTGGTTATATTTCTTCAATTCCTTTTTTGAGATTTCGCCGAGGAAACCCAGGGTATGCGAGGCAAGATCCTTGAACACGTAATCCCTTTCGTTTGTAGCGTCTATGGAAATTCCCGGCAGGGTGAATATCTCGGTCTCGACACGTGCCATCTGATGAAAACTGATATCCCGGGCAATGGTGACCGGATCATAGGGCCTTGGTTTTGCCTGATCGATCTTCTCGAAGATCTCATCCTCATCCTGGTCCAGGTAAGTGGCCAGACGCTTGGATACCTCTCGTATATTCGAGATATCTCCCTGCATCACCATCAGGTTATAGGCGGGTCTGTTGTCTGCCAGCACCTCCTGGTTCCTGTCGAGGATTTTGCCCCTCGGGGCGGAGATACCGACGATACGGATACGGTTGTTGCGGGAGAGGCCCTCATAGTAGGACCCCTTGAATATCTGCATGTTCATCAGCCTGAACAACAGAACAGCGAACAGGACGAACACAAAGACCGTGAGTATCTTTGCCTTCCACCGCAACTCATCATCAAGCTGTGGACCGGTAATATTATTATTCATAGGCTATCTGCAGACGACGCACGGTGTATACCATCGCCGGGCTTACGCATCCGGAAAGCAGCGCACCGATAATCAAGGAGGCCGCTTTGCCTTCAAACAGACTGATATCGGTAAAAATGGCGGTAACAACCATGAGAGCAAGGTAAAAACCAATTCCCATAACGAGTTGGGTAAAGGTGTTCTCAAGGTAGACCAGGTTTTTGAGAAACTCGATCGCGAGGAAGGTCAGGATGTAGAGCAGCGGGATCAGGCCGAGCCGTGCACCGGAAAAGGCCTGCAGGATAAGCGAGGAGAGGATGACAAAAGGAAATCCCTGGGAAAACGGGATATAGATGATCTGTCCGATGATCATGCCGATGAAAAAATCCACCCGCAACGGGGCCCAGATGGAAGGAATGATGGTCGCCTCCATAAGGACAATCGCAAACAGTATCCCAAAAAGACTAATCTGTAGTCGCCACATCTTGGCCTATACCAAATATCCCCTCTATCTTCTCCATATCCACACACGGTGCCAGAAGAATATCGGCAAAGATCTTTCGTTCATCTACCTGAATATCCTTGACATATCCTATCCTGAGCCCTTTCGGGAATATACCCAGCAATCCCGAGGTCACTACAAAATCGCCGATCTTGACGTCATCGGTCCTGCGGACATATTCCAGCCTCAGGCTTTCTCCCCCGGTGCCCTTTACGATCCCCTTGACCCGGGTAGATGCTATAAGGGCAGGTATCGCAGAATTCGGGTCGGTAATCATGAGGATCTGTGAGGTGTGGGACGATACGGCAACCACCCTGCCGACAACACCGTCGGGATTGACAATGGGCATATTGACAAAGAACCCGCTGCGGGAACCCTTGTCAATGACCGCGGTCTTGAACACAAGGGTGATATCCTGCGCCAGCAGACTTGCCGGATAGAGAGAGAATTCCGTGTGGGCTGCCTTGAAATCCAGCATGAGCCTCAATCGTTCGTTTTCCGATCTGAGCTCTTCGAGGTTCATAGACTGCACCCTCAACGCATCATTGCTCTTTTTAAGCTCCTCATTGTCCCGTTTCGTGTCTACGAGGTATATGTAGTCTTTCCAGAGGTCTGCTATGAAGGTAAACGGGGAGGTGATGATCTTATTGAATACCAGGTATCCCTCCCGCACGCAGCTGATACCTGCTGATGAGGAGCTGTACTGGCCGAGAGAGATCAAGACAAGAATAAGGGCAGCCGCGATAATAAGTAATATGACCCTTGTATTACTACGTCCCATTAACTAGGTATTGTAACATCTCTGAGCAGTTCAAGATCGTCCAGCAGCTTGCCCGCCCCCCTCGCTACCGTGGAGAGCGGATCCTCGGCAATGATAACAGGCAGCCCGGTTTCTTCCCGGAGAAGCTTGTCAAGGTTCTTGTAGAGGGCTCCGCCACCTGTCAGAACAATGCCCCTGTCCACAATGTCCGCCGCCAGTTCCGGCGGGGTCTGTTCCAGGGCAACCCGTACCGCGTCGATAATCGTTCTCACCGGGCCCTGGCAGGCCTTCCGGATTTCTTCGGAAGAGATGGTGAATATCTTGGGAATGCCGTCAACCAGGTCCCTCCCCTTCACCTCTATGGTCTTTTCCACCTCATCCGATGCTGCAGACCCGATCATAATCTTGATTATTTCCGATGTCCTCTCTCCGATGAGGAGATTGTATTCGCGTTTTATGTACTGCATGATGGCCTGGTCGATCTTATCTCCGGCAACACGGACACTGTTCGTGTAGACGATCCCCGACAGAGAGATCACCGCCACCTCGGTGGTTCCGCCGCCGATATCGACGATCATGGAGCTGATGGGTTCGGTTACCGGAAGCCCCGCCCCGATTGCCGCCGCCATCGGTTCCGCGATAATATATACCTCCCGGGCACCTGCAGCCTCGGCGGATTCCTTGACCGCCCTCTTCTCCACCTGCGTGATCCCGGACGGCACACAGATGATCACCCGCGGCCGCACCCCGAGCCGCCGCTGATGCACCTTGGTGATGAAATACTTGAGCATGGCCTCGGTTGCTTCAAAATCTGCAATAACACCGTCTTTCATCGGTCTGATGGCCTGAATATTCTCCGGCGTCCTGCCGAGCATCTTCTTCGCCTCAGTCCCTACGGCAACAATCCTGTTCACCCCACCATGTTCCATCTTCACGGCGACCACTGACGGTTCAGAAAGGACAATCCCCTTGTCCCGGGCAAAGACTAATGTGTTAGCTGTACCAAGATCAATGGCTAGATCACTTGAGAACATTCCAAAGATCCATTCTAAGACCATATACGTCCACTCCTTTCCTTCATGTGGATCAATCGATAAGTCGTCTTAACAAATACCCGCCTCTTTTACAAGAGGAATGGAGCATCATTTGTTGCGAAAACCCCCTGTTTATGATAGCAGTTCACCACAATGTATACTACTTGTACCATAATACTGGCAGCAGGAAAAGGCACCAGATTAAAATCAGCCAAGCCCAAGGTCATGCACGAGATCCTGGGCATGCCGCTGGTGTACTACTCCATCCGTCTTGCACAGGAAATCGGCTCCACAATGATCGGCGTCGTCGGTCACGGCAGGGAGATTGTCGGTCCCTATATGGACACGTTTTCCATCACGCAGGTGGTGCAGGATCCTCCGCTGGGTACGGGACATGCAATTCTCCAGACAAAGGACATCTTGAAGCGAATCGATGCCGAAAATGTCGTCATCCTTCCCGGGGACATGCCGCTGATTGATGCGGCATCACTGATGCGTCTCAAGGATATCTACCAGGAGTCACATGCCTCCCTGGGGGTACTCACCGCCGAGCTGCCGGACCCGTTCGGCTATGGCAGAATCCTCAGGGACAGCGACGGGAACGTCCTGGCCATTGTGGAGGAACAGGACGCATCGCAGCAACAGAAACAGATTCACGAAATCAACACAGGGGTCTATATCATAGACAAGGAATTTCTGCTTCATGCCGTAGAGAGGCTTGTCCCTGACAATGCAAAGGGCGAGTTCTACCTTACGGACATCGTGGAGATGGCTGAGGATGCCGTCTCCTACATCGTACCTGACTTCAACGAGGCGCACGGCATCAATTCACGCTCTCAGCTGGCTCACGCTGCATCGCTCATGCAGCAAAGGATCAATGAATCCATCATGGAACAAGGTGTGACGATGATCGATCCTTCCGAGGTATGGATCAGCCCCACTGCGAGAGTCGAACCCGATGTGGAGATATGGCCTCATGTCCATATCTTCGGCACCAGCACAGTGGCCTCACAGACCAGAATCATGCCCGGGGTATGGCTCAGGGACGCCGAGATCGGCAGGGGAAGCACCATCGGGCACCACAGCATCATTGAACGGGCCACCATCCCTGAAAGCACAGACCTCCCCCCCTATACACATACTGACGGATCATCGCCGGGTCGCTGATTGACTTTATAAAAGGGATTACCTACAGTTAGCCTATGGACTGGATAAAGAGTATTTTCGGCAAGAGTATTGAAAGCAAACCCGTCTTGGAAATTGAGGACTATCCTGAGATTCTTCCGGTACTGCCCCTGAAAGATGCGGTTCTCGTCCCGGGAGGGATGCTGCCCCTGATCGTCTCAAACCCTGTATCCATTACCCTGATAAAAAAACTGCATGAGGCGAAATCACCGGTAGCGGCCGTGGGCATGAAAGAGCCAAAAGATATCGATCCAGCCATGTGGGACAACCTGTATCGAATCGGGTGCATGGCACAGATCTCGAAGATCTCCGTGACAAAAAAGAATGACCTTTCCATCATGATAAAGGGCATCAGGAAGATTCTCCTCGAGGAAAAGACCACTGATGAGCCGTACCTGAATGCACGAGTCTCCTATCTGACGGAAGACCTGGTGCCCGACAAACAGGTCTATGCCTTGGCGCTGTCCACAAGCGAGACGCTGGAACAGCTCGCCAAGCTCTCATACCATAATCTCGATTCCGTACTGTCAAATCTCAGCAAGATCAAAGACCCGATAATGATGCTGAGCACGGCGACCACGAATCTCCCGTTGCCACTGAAGAAGAAGCAGCAGATCCTTGAGGAGAGCGATTTCATAGAAAAGTTCACCATCCTGTATCAGACCCTGCGGGAGGAACTGGAGATCCTGGAGATCTCCTCGAAGATTACGGAAAAGGCCAGGGGAGAGATCAACAACGCACAGAGGGAATACTATCTGAGGCAGCAGCTCAAGGCCATCAAGAAAGAGCTCGGCGAGGCACCCGGTGATGCCGACGACGAGATGGCTGAACTGAAGAAAGAGATCGAGGCAAAGGGTCTTCCCGAAGAGGTAAAGCCCGAGGTGGACAAAGACCTCAAACGGATTGCCCGCATGCAGGTGGGTTCTTCCGAGTATGTCACCATCAGGACCTATCTCGACTGGATACTGGATCTTCCCTGGAGCGAGACCTCTCAGGACAATCTGGATATCGTGAACGTCGAAGGCATCCTCGACGAAGACCACTTTAATCTGAAGCGGCCGAAAAAGAGGATCCTCGAGTTTCTCTCCGTAAAGAAACTCAAGAGCGACCTCAAGGGGCCGATCCTGTGTTTTGTCGGTCCTCCGGGTGTCGGCAAGACCTCTCTCGGCAGATCCATTGCCCGGGCCATGGGCCGCGAGTTCATACGCATATCCCTGGGCGGGGTCAGAGACGAGGCAGAGATCCGGGGACACAGGAGAACGTATATCGGTGCCATGCCCGGACGAATCATCAATGGCATAAAGCTGGCAGGAACGACGAATCCCGTATTCATGCTGGACGAGATCGACAAACTCTCCCACGACATCCACGGTGATCCGGCATCCGCCCTGCTCGAGGCCCTTGATCCCGAGCAGAACAGCCATTTTGTCGACCATTATCTGAACGTTCCCTACGATCTTTCCAACGTGTTCTTCATCACAACGGCCAACGTTGTCGACACGATACCCATGGCCTTGAAGGACCGCATGGAGATCGTTGAGATCGAGGGATACACCCAGGAGGACAAGCTCCAGATCGCACGGAATCACCTGATCCCGAAAGAGATCGAGGCAAACGGTCTTGCCGGAAGGACCATCGACGTTACCGACGAGGCAGTGGACCATATCATCCGTTCCTACACGCGGGAATCCGGCGTGAGAAACCTCCAGCGGGAGATCGCCTCGTGCCTGCGGGTCATTGCATCAACGGTGGCAAAACACGGCGGTGATGATTTTGTCGTAAACCCCTCTTTCGTGGAAGAGGCGCTCGGGCCAGTCCGCTTCACCCCGGAGGTCAAACAGAGAACCCGGATTCCGGGCATTGCAACCGGCCTGGCGTGGACCCCCTTCGGCGGGGAGATTCTCTTTATCGAATCAGCCCTCGTAGGGGGAAAGGACGAGATGATCCTCACCGGTCAGATAGGTGATGTCATGAAAGAATCCGCCAGGCTGGCACTGAGCATCATCAAGTCTGCGGGTTGTCCCGACTGGGAGGGCAGGTGCCTTCATATACATGTCCCGGCAGGGGCCATCCCGAAAGACGGTCCCTCCGCAGGGGTCACCATCGTGACATCGATCATCTCGCTCATCATGGGTAAGGTCGTCCGGGAGAATCTCGCCATGACCGGAGAGATTACCCTTCGGGGTGTCGTCCTGCCCGTGGGAGGCATCAAGGAAAAGGTGCTGGCTGCACGCAGGGAGGGGATAACCGAGATCATTCTGCCCAGGATGAACGAAAAGGACTTGCGGGACATCGATGCGGGCGTCCTCAAAGACCTCCATATCCATTATGTGGACAATATCGACGAGGTGCTCAAACTCGCGTTCCCCGAGGCCAAAGAAGATGTCCTGCCGTTGCTGTCTCCGGACACCTTTGATAAGAAGAAACCCCTCAGCCCCGATCTTAGAGCTTAAGAAGACATCTGCCTGCCGAGGCCATCGATCTGTCCAGTACGTCTCTGGTATGCGCTGTAGAGATGAAGAACGCCTCGAACGGTGACGGGGCCAGATACACGCCTTCTTCGAGCATTGCATGGAAGAACCTTGCGTATCGCCCAGCATCGGAGAGCATTACATCATCAAATGTCTCCACCGGTCCCTCATGGAAGAAGATGCCTGCCATGGAACCCTTGTGATTTATTGTGAGAGGAATACCGGCATGATCGGCACTCTCCTTGAGAAAACCCACGTACCTGTCCATGTCCTGCGAAAACCGCGCATACGGGTTCAGTTCCTGCAGCAGCCTGAGCGTGGCGATACCTGCGGCCATTGCCATGGGATTGCCGGCAAGCGTACCTGCCTGATACACCGGCCCTTGGGGCGAAAGCAGGGCCATGACATCTTCCCTCCCCCCGAATGCGCCCACCGGCATGCCGCCGCCTATGATCTTCCCGAGACAGGTGAGATCGGGGCTGATGGGGGTGAGGTCCTGATACCCGCCAAAGCAGAACCTGAAGCCGGTTATCACCTCGTCAAAGATGAGGAGTGAATCGTACGAGTGCGTCTGTTTCCTGAGCGTCTCGAGAAAACGGGGCCGGGGAAATACAACGCCCATATTGCCGGCAACAGGCTCGACTATGACCGCGGCGATCTCCTCTCCATGGAGCTCCATGAATTTCTCGAAACATTCAACATTATTATAGGGAAGTACGGCGGTGGTGGAAGCAATTCCCCGGGGAACGCCGGACGTATCGGGAATGCCGAAGGTAAGGGCTCCGGAACCCGCCTTCGCCAGCAGGGAATCGACATGCCCGTGGTAGCACCCTTCGAACTTTACCACAATCTCCCTGTTGGTGAAGGCCCTGGCAAGTCTGATGGCACTCATGGTGGCCTCGGTCCCTGAATTCACAAACCGCACCTTGTTGATGGAGGCAAAGGCAGAGCAGATGATCTCAGCCATGGTCACCTCGGCCTCGGTGGGAGCGCCATAGCTCATGCCTTTTGCGGCCTGAAAATGTACTGCATCGACCACCTCGGGGCGGGAATGCCCCAGGATCATGGGGCCCCATGAGAGCACATGATCGATATATTTTTTCCCTTCTGCGTCGTAAAGGTACGCGCCAGAAGCCTTCTCGATAAACCGCGGGGTTCCTCCCACCTTTCCAAAGGCCCGAACCGGTGAATTGACCCCGCCGGGGATCAGCTGTTTCGCCTTTTCAAAGAGGTCTGCATTCTTCATGTCCTGTACGCTCCTAGAAATACTTCATGGACGACTTTTTTAATTCCTGCACACTCCAGAAGACCTTGTACCTGTCGATCCCCACAGCAGCGGAGATCTCTTTGAGCACCTGCATGACATCATCATCGCTGCGTCCGTGGACCATGGAAAATACGTTATACTCACCGAAGGCAGGCCGTTCATAACAGTGGGTAACCCGCTCGCTGCCGGCAATCTTGTATCCGATCTCTTCCACCCGGTCTTCAGGAACAGCCCATGCCACCATGGCACCGGAAGACAGCCCGACATGTTTGTGCCTCAAAACCGCCTTTATGTCCCTGATAATGCCCTGTTCCTTGAGCTGCTCCAGCCGGCCCAGGAGTTCATGCACCTCCATACCCAGTTGATTCGCCCACACATCAAAGGGCCGCTCGGTAATGGGCAGGTCTCCCTGCGCCAGGGCGAGGATTGCTCTGTCTGTTTCGTCGAAAGATTTCATCTGCAGAAACTTAGGCATAATTATTGTCTCTATTCAAGCCCAAAGTGCCGGAAACACACCTGCATTTCTGAAGGTAATCTTCCTTACGGTCAGTCCGGTCCCAATGCAATACTAAGGGGTGTAGGCGTTCTTCGCTTTGATCTGCATGCCTTCGGGCAATACGATCATGTACGAGTACATGGCATACAGGCCATCGGATCTCCTCCGGGCAGTAGTGATGATCCTGTTGACCTTTCTGGTAAGAACCAGGGAATCGTTGCAGGTCAGCACGCCGGTTTCGGGGTCAAACTGTGTATTGAGCCGCCCTTTCTCAGACAGGAACATCTGCACCTGGCCGGGATAGTAGTCCCGGGGCTCGGCAATGGTCACCGAGATCTCCGACAATATCCCCCCTGAGAGTCGTCCATGACCGGGCGACCTCTTCAGGACATGGAGCTCAGGGCGGCTGAGCTTTTCCCTGAACCGTTCCATAGTCATATTCTGTCCCACAATGGCCTGCCGGGGCACGATGTCGGGCATGGCGTTCTCTCCGACACTTCCCGGATCAGAGGTGAGCAGAAGCTTATACCCGGCCTTTATTCCCTGGGCACGGATTGCATTGTCGTATTCGCCGAACGGATAGGCAAACCATTTGGGCTCAAAGCCCAGCTTCTCTTTAAGGATCTGTCTGGATGTCATCATCTCGCGCTCGATCTCTTCGGCGGATGAATCCACGAGATGAGGATGCGTATGGGTATGAGAGCCCACCTCACCGCCGAACGACCGGATCTGCTTCAGCTGGTCCCAGTTCATGAAGTTGTGTGCCCCCACCGAGCGGGTGAATACAAAGATGCAGAAGGGATACCCGTGTCTTTTCAGGATGGGGACTGCCTGTGTGTATTCGGACAGATACCCGTCATCTAGGGTGATGACCACCGCCTTGTCCGGTACAGGCCGATCTCCCGTGATGCACCGGTGGAGTTCGCCCATGGATATCACCGCATATCCCTCGTCGTTAAGATACGCCATCTGCCGTGCAAACATTGCGGTAGGAGTGGAGGTGGAGGGAGAGTCCGCCTCGTCAAACTTGTGGTAGAGGAGTACCGTTATATGTGCCTGGGAAGGCGGGCTCAGGATACACAGGACGACAACGGTCGAAAGAATGATACGCACGATGGTGTTCGCAGCCGATCTCCGTGTCATACGCCCGGGTGACGCGTCCTTATGAGGCGTTTGTTTGCTCATACTGTTCCTTTTTTATCTTATATCGTATGTCCTGCCGCATGGTGCACCGGTTTTATCTTCCGAAGTATTCATCGGGTTGAACCTTGTCTGCCGTCTATCCCATCTCTCATTCAAGCGTGTAGGAATCATATGCCCGCAGGTTGTTGTAATCGATGAGCCAGATAACCATCTGAACATATTCTTCCCCGATCTCGGAGTAATGACGGAGTCCCTGGGCGAGCTTGAACGGATCATGGGGATATGTCTGCCTGCTTCTGATCTGCCTGAGCTCTTCATATTTCGGATGGGAGTTGATATTCCACAGATAATAGTCGATACTGGACTGGAGGTCTTTGAACCGGGAGACCTTGAACACCTTTCCATCGTCTCTGTCTTTTGGGACCATGCCGCGGCCGGACAACGTCCTTAACCCGAACAGATTGTTCCCTTCAAGGGCAAATCTCGACGTGCCCCAGCCGGATTCAATGGCAGCCTGCGCAAGAATGATCGAGTTGGGCAGGACATCCACCCGCAGGAGCAGTTCGTCCACCATAGTCCTGTAATCGTCCCTTTCAACCCGGTATTTACCGGCAAGTTCGTCAACAATCCTTTTTTCCTTGGCTGAAAACCAGTACGCGGTCTTCTTGATGCTTTCCAGGGATTTACGCTGACGTGACACCTTCTTGTTTGCCTTCAGAACGAGGGGAAGGAGTATATCGATCAGATACTGCTTTCGTGCACGTGCATCTTTTATATCAAGGAAATCATCCGGTATGGACGGAGTATCCAGATACTCCACAGTAGATTCAAATGAAGCCCGGGACCCTTCAGGAACCATTCCCACAAGAACCACGAGTGCGACAGTCAGTATCAAAAGGCTCAACACTATACCGGAGTCTTTCATATCGCATCATCCTGTACAATGAATCTTCAGGCTTGTCTATCCCGCAATTCATCCTGCAAGTATAGAATGACTCTCATTGGCGCAGCAAAGATCCCTTGATACGATACATGATGCTTGTGTAATGCATTATACTTATCCATTATATTTCATGTGGTTATATTTGAGCCCAAAGACCCTTGTAAAAAAAGACACTTGCATTATGAATCACTATTCAGTAATATGCAGGCGTCTGATTTGACAGGAGCTTGGGGAAGTTCATGAACGATAAAGAAAAGAAAAAGATGTATCTTACCGTTGCGGACCTGAGCACCATGGGCTTCGCCATGGTGATAGCGATCGTGCTTGGTCTGGTGGCGGGATTATACCTCGACAACCGATTCGATACCGAACCGATATTCACCCTTTTGTTCATCTTTGGCGGGATACTCGCAGGATTCAGGATTATGTACAAGACATACATGAGATTCTTCAGTGAAGGAAAATCCGATGGATCCGATTCATAAAGACCCGATACAGAAACGCATAGAGTATATTTCGCTGACAATCTGGATAGCACTGTGCGTGGTAAGCTTTTTTCTCTTCGGAGATAAATTTGCCCTGGGTGTTCTGCTTGGGGGGGTCGTGTGCATTGTCAACTATCAGTGGCTCTACAGACATGCCAGAGCTGCAGTTTCACTCACGGCCAGACAGGGCAAATCATTTATGGCAAGACGTTACATACTCAGGTTAACGACGACCGGAGCCGTTCTCTTCGCACTCATCGCCTACATGAAGATAGATATCATCGGGCTGTTGCTTGGGCTCTCGGTCATGATGCTTGGGATCATGAGTTACGCGTGCTTCATTTACATATTTGCAGGAGGAGACTGATATGGATCACGGTTATCTGGTTTTGGATTTCATCACCATACCCCTTAACAACTTCGCTCATCACCACCTTCATCTCGTTGACGGGAACCATATGCAGCAGGTTACCCATACATGGTTCTATATGCTCATACTCATCATCCTCTCGGCACTGGTGGCGAAAAGTCTGAAGTTGGTCCCGGGGAGACTCCAGAATTTCCTGGAGGTCGTCATCGGCGGATTGAAAAATCTCCTGGTGGATACCATGGGTAAGGAGGGAATGAGGTTTTTCCCCCTTATGGCAACAATCGCACTGTTTATTCTCGTGTGCAACTTGGGCGGTATTATTCCCGGCTTCTATTCCCCCACGGCAAACCTCAATACCAATCTCTCCATGGCACTGGTCGTGTTCCTGCTGACCCATATCGTCGGCGTAAGGATCCATGGAGTGAAATATATCAAGCAGTTCATGGGCCCTGTATGGTGGATGGCACCGCTGATGATTCCCGTGGAGATTATCGGACACCTGGCACGTCCGCTGTCCCTTACCATGCGTCTGTTCGGAAACATATTCGGCGAAGACCTTGTACTGATCGTGCTGCTCTTCCTCGTGCCGTTCCTGATGCCCATCCCAATGCTCGTTCTCATGATATTTACATCCGTACTTCAGGCCTTCGTATTTACCCTGCTTGCCATGATGTATATCAGCGGAGCAATGGAGGAAGCTCACTAATAAGACAATAAGGTGTAATATCAAGCTGTAATGAATTTTCTATTACTAATTGTCGTCATTTTGTAATAAGATAGAAAGCTGGTGGGAAACAGGACTCTCACCAGCTTTTTTACGCTAGTATAAAGACAATTAAATTTTTTAGGAGGATTATATGAAGAGGTTTTTCAGTTTGTTGGGTTTCTCAACGTTGTTCGTTCTTGTGGGGGCATCGATAGCATTTGCAGCGGAAGGTGCTGCGAGCCCTGAAGCCATCCAGTTCTTCTGTTGGGTTGCCGTCGCAACCGGCATAGGAATGGGCATTGCTGCAGTGGGGACCGGTATTGGCCAGGGTCACGGCGTACAGGGTGCGTGTGACGGCATTGCCAGGAACCCGGAGGCATCGGGCAAGATCCTGACCGCCCTTATTCTCGGTCTTGCAATGATCGAGTCTCTGGCTATTTATGCCCTGGTAATCGAACTGATTCTGCTCTATGCAAATCCGTTCCTCCAGTATGTAGTAGGCTAAGCTTCACAGGAAAACAATAAGGCATCCTTAAACGCGGTCCTGTTTAAGGATGCCTTTTTTATCGTGTCACTTATGTCCGGTGACGTCCTTTTCTGTCTTTTCTGAAGTGTTCGTGCGTTGCGCAAGCAGCCAACCGTTTGGTTCGTTCCAAAGATTCCGGGCTGAATCTATTATGAATGAACCCCACAAGACCCGGTTTAAAGACCTTATGGGGTTTTTAAATCACATCTTAGAAAATGATGCCGTATCGTTTTCGTCTCTGCCTGGAAAAAATCTTTTCAGGCAATCCAGCCGCGTTCGTCTGCAAAAGACGTATGCCCGACCCGGCTCACGGCTAAAAACCTTTTGCTACATTCCGATCAGTGCCTTGACCTTGTTCCTCTTCTCTTCGTCGGCAGCCACACAAGCCAGCGCTCCTCCGAGAATGATGGCAAGGGATATGGGCTTGAACAGGATCTTGATCACCGACTTGATGAGAGAGAGTGTCCCGCCAATGATGCCGAAGATAACGACGTCAGCCACGACAAACTTGATTATCTTAAATGGTGCGAGGATTGCCCATTTAATGAGACCGAAGATAAAACTCATAGATACTACCTCCTGCTTTTTATAGTATTATATATAGTCCAAAAGTTTCCGTCTTCAAGATCTGTTCTTTTTCAACACCAGGTCTTCCACCGCACCCAGGGCATCCTTTGAGACGAGAGCTGCACGTTTGTTTTCCTCCTGGATCTTCTGGTAGATTTCCTCTCTGTGGACCTCTATGTTCTTGGGGGCCTGGATCCCGAGCTTTACCTGCGCACCCTTGATCTCCACAATAGAGATCTGGATATCATCTCCTATGGAGATAGCTTCGCCCACCTTGCGTGTTAAGATTAACAAGTAGCCCCCCGTTTGCCACGGCTATTTTGTTTGGAATATTACATGATTATTTCACGGAAAGCAATGCCTGCATCATCTCGTCGGCTATGGTTATCAGCTTTGCTGCAGCCTGATAGAGGTGCTGATATTTCAGGATCTCAGCCATCTCCTCGTCAAGATTGACCCCGGTGACACTTTCCTTTCTCTGAACATACTGGTTCAAGAGGGTATCGTTGAAGTTTTCATTGAGCTCGGCATTCTGGACGTCCACCCCTACACCTGCGATGAATGAACTATAGTATGCATCCAGGGTGGTATCCGTTCCTGTCCCGCCGAAATCAGTGATCACCTGATCCTGGAGAGAGAAGATAGCAAGAGCGACATCGTTCCCTCCGGGGGCGATGTTATCGTTATTGTCGAGAAAGGCCGCAGCAATGAGGTTTGAATTCGCCTTGATGGCGTCATTGATGCCAAGGGTCTCTGTCATATCCGGTACATTCTGTCCCACTTCCTCATCCCAGGTGAAGAACGTATTGATGCCGAGTATGGCTAAGGCATTGTTGGAATCATCCGTTTCATCCGGGCTTATGGCAAAGGTATACCCTGCATCGGCATAGAAGCGTACATGGTTGTCCGCATCGATTTCTGCATTCATGTTGCCAATGGCGCCAACAGCGGTGATGAGATCCCCGACCGTTGCCCCGGCGCCCAGCGTGATGGTGCTCCTGGTGGGAGTCCCGGATGCATCGTCATAAACCACGATATCAAAGCTTCCGCCGGCAGAAAATCGGCCGGAAAAGATAAAATCCGTACTTAAATCATCCGCCAGCCCCGACACCTCAACGGTCCCGGTCATGGAACCCACGGACTCGAGGCCGACACCCTGGGAATGCAGGGCATTGACCTGCCAGACGAGCTCTTCGGCGAGGGTATTGAGGGACCCGAGGTATGATCCGATCTTGGTATCGCGTACATCGACCCAGCCGGCGATCTTTCCACCCTCGAGCTTGTGTGTGATGTCGACGGTCCTGCCGGAGCTGTCCTGCCACAGGACATTCGTATAGCCGGTTGTGGTATCTATCTCATAGTCGAGACTGTACGCCTCCTTCCCCAGCACCAACGGGGTTCCGCCCAGAATGTACACCATTACCTGACCTGATTGTTCCTCTTCATAGTAGGAGATATCCATATAGGTGGACAGTTCCTCCAAGAGAAGCTCTCTCCTGTCGCGAAGATCGTTGGCATTGATCATGCCGTCGATCTCTACGCTGGATATCTGTTTATTCAGATCGGCAATCTGCTCGATAACCGTGTTTATCTGATCCACTGATCCCCGTATGCTGCTGTCCAGATGCCGCTGGTACTGCCTGAGATTGTAGTCCATGTCACCGGTAAACTGCACGAGATTCTCGGTTTTTGCGAGGAGGGCTTCCCGCTCCGGTATGCCGTCGGGATTATTGGATAAATCGCTCCAGGCATTCCAGAATTCCCCCATCAGTTGATTCAACCCATACCCTTCGCTCTCATTGAATATGTTCTCTATCTCCACCATGGAGCTTGACTGAGCTTCCCAGTAATAATACTGGGACATTTTCTGGGTAATCTGTTCATTGATAAATGCGTCGTATGCCCTGGTTACTTCGGTGGCCTTTACCCCTGTCCCCATCTGGCCCGGCGCCATGGTTATAGGGACATTCGGCTCTACCTGAAGGCTCTGTCTTGAATACCCCTGCGTATTGGCATTGGCAATATTATGCGACAAGACCTCCAGCGCCAATTGCGAGGAATACAACGACCAACTTGCTATATTGAGCGCACCACCTAATCCGGACATATTATGCTCCTGTCTTTAAGATCCTGGAAAACTCCCTGGATTTTTTTCCGGTCCGCGTATATCCGACCTTTGTTCCGGCAAAAAAGGGTTCCAACTGACGATCGATCTCCGTCAACCTGGTCCCGACCATTGACTTTGACAATGCATTGAGACTGGATGCCTTTTCCCACAGGCCTTTCAGATCCCGCTTGAGACCCTGTATCTTCTCGGCGTACTCGGATTCCTGCTCCGCTGTGATGGATTCGAATCCTTCCCGGTTTTTGGCAATTGTTTTCAAGAGCTTGTATTTGTCAGGCATGGAGTCCTCCAGGGAGTCGACATCGTCATTCGTGATATAGGCAAGCTCCCTTTCAAGATGCCCGGTAAGCTGGACAATCAGATCCTTTTCCTTCTCAAGCCTCGATAGTATCTCTGAATTCGTCATCTTTCACGCATCGGGCATATGATCCCGAGCCCCCTTTCTTTTTTTGATGTCGGTCGTGCGTATCATTATAATGTCTGAGCCATACCTGCCTTATCGGTTCTGGTCATACCTGCTTGACGGGTCCTGCTGACCGGCAAGATTTTCCATATGCCGTTCAATGACCTTCCCGATCCCCAGCGAACCGGATTCGGCCATGCTGCTGGCTATGGATCTGAAGAGCATATCCTTGTAGAAGTCCGAGGCAAGCCCTTCTCCAAAAAAACCTTCGTTCATGGATTCGCCCATGGTCTTTAGGAGCTGATGAGCAAAGATCGATTCAAACTCCTTGCATGCTTTCTCAAGGGCCTTATTCGGATCAGTCTGGCTTATATGCTTCAATGCTTCAACACCCGTGATCATATAACCTCCAAGTCTGCGTAGAGCGCTCCTGTTCGTTTAATACTCTGGAGAATGACCACCAGATCTCTGGGTGCGACACCGATGGCGTTCAGGGCGGACACCAGGTCACCGATCGTGGTCCCTGTCGGAAGCATAACGAGCTGCCTGCCGCCTTCTTCAACTGTTACGCCGGTCTGCGGGGTAACAGTAGTGACACCACCTGAGAATGGTGTCGGCTGAGACACCTGGGGTTCTTCCGTAATCTTGATGCTGAGACTCCCGTGTGCAATGGCAACAGTGGATATCCTGACATTGTCACCCATGACCACGGTCCCGGTTCGCTCGTTGACGATCACCTTTGCCCGGGCGTCGGGAGTGACCTCTACTGACTCGATCATGGCAACAAAATCAACGATCCTGTCCTGGTATTCATCCGGGATCGTTATCTGTATGGTCGAGAGATCACTGGCCTGTGCCGTACCCTGCCCCACGCGCTCGTTGATGGAGGTCTCGAGCCTGTGGGCTGTCGTAAAATCAGGACTGTTCATCACCAGGGTCATTTCAGTACCAAGGTGCAGGTCTACCGAACGCTCCACCACCGCTCCATTCGGGACCATCCCCACTGTGGGAAAATTCTTGGTCACGCCGGTCCCGGAAGCACCGCCGACAGCAAAGCCTCCCACAGACATGGGGCCCTGTGCCATGGCATACACCTTCCCGTTCGGCCCGAACAGAGGGGTCAGAATCAGGGTTCCGCCGGCGAGCGAACTGGCATCACCCACTGAAGATACCGTGCAGTCGAGCTTCTGGGAAGATCTGGCAAACGGAGGAAGATTCGCCGTAACCATGACAGCGGCCACGTTCTTGACCTTCAGAGAATTGGGATCGATCTGAATACCCATGTTCCTGAGCATGTTGGCAAGGGAGCGAACGGTGAACTGTGAACCGGATTTATCGCCGGTCCCATTCAAACCCACCACAAGACCGTACCCGGCAAGCCTGTTTTCCCTCACCCCCTGTATCTCGACAAGGTCCTTTACCCGAACGGCATAAGCGGCCTGGATAGAAAGCAGGACGATAACAATACTGATGGCAATCCTCTTCATGTCACACCTCAAAACGGCCAGATCTTATCGATCGCCCGGGACACCACACCCCTTTTCTGCTGATCTCCGATGATGCCGGTCCCGTAATAATCCAGGCGCATATCCGCGATATACGTGGATTGGATGGTATTGTTCTGGGTAATGTCATCAGGCCTGATGATCCCGGAAATGATGATATACTGATGTTCGGAATTTACCCGCGTCTGTTTTTTGCCGCTGATCATCATATTTCCGGAAGGGAGTATCCTCACGATCCGCGCGGATATCACGGCAGAGATATCGCCCTTTCTCGATGTATCGCCGTCCGCCTCGAACTCGGTTGAGGTGGATGCACTCACCGTGGGGGTGATCCCATATCCGAAGACCGAAGACTGATCAAGGGGCAGGCCCAGAACATCTGTAATGGAATTGTTCACCGAACTGCTCTTGTTGGCAGCTGTCTCGGCCTCGTTCTGTGCCGACGAACTCTCGACGATCTGGACCACCACGATATCACCTACCCTGCGCGCCAGAGAATCCCGATACATGTCCACAAATTTGGCGCTCGGCGACCAGAGAGAGCCGGGAGATGCCACCTCATCCACCGGTTCCTCAACAGGCAGGGAGAGTATATCCTCATCCAGGTCTGCGCCATGCTCTGTGTGTGCACAGGCGCTCATAATACCGAGCAGTACAAGAACGAATAGATACCGGCATATCTTCATGTATTCCTCCTAAAAATAAACCTCTATGCATGACGCAGCAATAATGGTGCCAACCACCTGTCTTCCTGATGTCACATTTCGAACCGGTATCTGATCGGCCAGGCAACCGTCTTTCAACGCTATCCCTCTGTCCCGGATGATAAGGCTGTCCGACCTGGCCTGGATAAACACGATATCACCCCTGCTGATGAGCGGAGGCTCTTCAATATTTGTCCTCAAAAAGGGTCTGCCTCGGCGCAGGCTTGTCTTTGCACGTTTGCCCAGGCAGTCTTTCTTATTCATGACAGCCTTCGGGTAGGCCGAGATCTCAAGGGGTTTCACTTCAATATTGTCTTCGGTAATGATATCACCCCGTCTGACAGATGTCTTGGCCACCGGGATGTCGGCTACGACCCTGACCTTTCCGCTGATGCGAACCTGCTCGGCCGTTGCACCCTCTCCGAATACAAGGGTGATGGAGGTACGGCCCAAAAAATCCTCCCGGGGGGAAATTTTTGCCTGTATGGCGTCTCTGTCTCTATGAAGGACCTGGGCGCTGCCAGCGATCTGAATATCCTCGATTATGATTGTGCCTTTTCCCCTCCAGGGACTCCTGGCCAGTACGGTATTTTCAAAGATTCTCTCCAGCCGTTTCTTCGAAATCACCGTATACTTCTGGGCGATCCGTACCCTCTGAGCTCCTTTCATGACAAAAACACCACGAAAGGACGCGCTAATCTTTGAAGCGACATAGTCAGCAGACAGCTCGGTCCCGATGGGACCCACAGGCGAGTTGATGATAAAGATGGAATCCAGCCCCTCTGCATCCGTACCGTCTATAGTGGCGATATCCCTCAGATGAACCTTTTCCCCTGATACAACGGCCTTCTCCTTCAAGGTCACCACGTGAGGCTGAGCAGCCAGGACCGCAGACGTAAACAGCAGGACTGTCAGCAAAATGGAGAGCGCATATCTCATTCTACCCACCTAGCGTACGATACTGTTCACGACCTGGAGCATGGAATCGGCTGTCTTGATGGCCTTGGAGTTGATTTCATAGGCCCGCTGTCCGACGATCATGTTGATCATCTCCTCGATCGCATCGACATTGGACATCTCCAGGTAACCCTGTGCAATGGTCCCGTAATTGTCCGTACCGGCAACGCCCTCTATGGGATCACCGGATGCTTCGGTGGGGGTATATGCATTCTTTCCGATAGAGTTCAGGCCTGCCGGATTCGTAAAGGTGTATATCGGAACCTGACCGGTGGCGAGAACCTCTCCACCGGATGACAGGCAGGTTATGTCACCGTTTTGTGCAATGGTGATGCTCGCCGTATCCACGGGAACGGAAAAGTCCGGCTGAAGCCTGTCTCCCCGGGGGTTCACAATATAGCCGTCAGAGTCTATCTGGAACGCTCCGTCCCTCGTATAGACCTCTTCTTCATTTGATATGATCCTGAAAAACCCGTCGCCTTCAATGGCCAGATCAAGATCGTTCTTTGTCTCCATATAATCGCCCTGAGAAAAGATCTTTTTCACGGAAACAGGGCGCGTTCCCATACCGACTTGTATTCCCACAGGCACATTCCCTCCGGTGGTTGTGGGGGTTCCCTTGTCTTTATAGGTTGCATAGAAAAGATCTTCGAAATCCGCCCTGCTCTTTTTGAAGCTGGTGGTATTCGTGTTTGCCAGATTGTTTGCCGTTACATCTATCAACATCTGCTGAGCACTCATGCCTGTGGCGGCTGTCCACATTGCTCTAATCATGCTATTTCCTCCCTTTTTAAGCGACTGCGCCTACATTACGAATCGATTGAGAATAGGTGTCGGTGAATGACCTCATCACCTTCTGGAATGACTCATACGCCCTCTGGGTATTGATGAGTCCTACCATTTCCTTGATGGGGTCAACATTGGATGTCTCGACACTTCCCTGTGACAGGTCAGGTGATTCAACCGCCTCAGGGGCAAAGCCTTCCTTAACGGAAAAAAGACCGTTCCCCTCACGCACCAGGGATTCGTCCGGGATATGAACTACCCGGAGGGCATCGATGACATTTCCGTTGAGACTCACAGTCCCCCTCGAGTCGATCTCCACCTGCCCGGGTGTCAGGGCTATGTCCCCGCCTTCTCCCTGTACGGAATATCCCTGCGGAGTGGCGAGCATCCCGTCGGTGGATATCTGAAATGACCCGGCCCGGGTGTAGCGCGGTCCGTCTTCGGTATTCACCGCAAAGAACCCGTCTCCGACGATGGCAACATCCAGGGGGTTCCCGGTCTTCTGGTATGATCCCTGTGTAGTATCGATGTAATATTCTCCGACAACCACATCCGTAGGGGTGTATTGGTACTGTCCGGGATACAGGTCCTGTGTATCCAGCAACTTTGAGAATTTTTCGAACGAGATCCCGTCCTTCTTAAATCCCAGTGTATTCGCATTGGCCAGGTTGTTCGAAATGACCGTCAACCTTTCCTCCATTGCGATTGCTCCCGAAGCAGCCGTATATATTCCCTGATCCATGCTATCTCCTTTCCCCTCAGACCTCAGCAATATCGATGCCAATAGTCTTAAGCCGGCTCCAGAGCTCATTTTGCGAGTATCACGCGGCAATTTTTTCCCAGTACCGATGCCGTGTCTTCCCACCGGAGCCTGGAATGACACTGCCGTGAAAAAGAATCTAAAGGTTATCAGCTAAAAACCGATAGAAACAAGTAAGGTACTAAGAAAGTGTATGGTGAAAAAGTAAAAGGAGCAGTCAATGGAGGTTAAGAACATCTTCGTTAATCACATCATAAGGACCTATGAAAAGCAGGGGTCTGTGAACGAAGCACTCATGAATAACGAAAAGTTCGACAATGAGATGATATCCGATGATGTGTCCATTTCAAACAAGGGCAGTAAACGGCTCTTCAGTGAATTGATGGAACACAGTTTACAGAAAGGTTTGAGTGAGGTTCGTTCAGATGAAAATTAACAATACCACCAATCCCGAAGCGTTAAAGGCATATGGTTCCCATGCGGCACAACAATCGCAGGCCGTCCCTGAATCAGGCAAGTCGCAGCCCGTGTCCATACAGGACAAGGTGGACATATCAAGCAAGGTAAGATTGTTCCAGGACATCAAAAAGGCAGCGCTTGATGCCCCGGAAGTCCGCATGGAAAAGGTCACCGATGTCGGACAGAAAATCCATACCGGCACCTATCGGCCCGATTATACACTTGTAGCGGACAAGCTACTCAGTTCCGATATCAGTCTTAAGATCTGATTCCCAGGGGTTGATCGATTCCCGATACAGCAACCTCGCCCCCCGGATAATCCCCTTTTTTACCTGAGAGACATGCATATATTTGGTGAGCCTGTCTAAAGAATCCCCGCCTATGATGCCTGAGATGGATTCCTTTCTCAAGACGGCATCGATGGAATCCTCAGATTCTGCAGCATCCAGCAGCCCCACCAGAAGGAAATATGCATCCGCACTCAGGGCAGCGCCTGTCTCCAGGTCACCCAGTTCCTTGTGGTTGTCTTCATACTTCTTCATCAATGCCGGTCCCCAGACAGATTCCGCGGCATCCGGGTGGAAATCCGTTATCAGATAGACCTCATCGAGGCTTTTCCCCCCTTTTTTAAGAACCTGCCATTCAAACAGTACGCCTGTCATGATAATGTCAGCGGAAACATCTTTCTCCTTTAACCGGGCGATCACATCCAGTGAGGTGTCTTCCGAGTAGGGTATATAGATAACATCAGGTCTGCGATCCATAATCGACTTCACCACAGAATCAAGGCCGTCCTCATCATTTCCCGCATACGCGATGGTTACGATAGTTCCTCCAAGCATAATCAGCTCCGAAGAAAAAAGACTTGCCAGCCGCACACAGCTGTTCCTGTTCTGATCGAGGACAATGGCAGCTCTGCCGGCACCCAGGGAGCGGGTGGCGAACAATGCGGCACTCCTTGCCTGCTCCTGGAGCGTGGATCCTATTCTCAGAAACTGCATATCTGTATTCTTCGGCATACATCCCTTGGCCGTCATAACTGATATCATGGGATCGTCATACCTGGTGAAAAGTTCCGGCTCCTGCCCCTGTGAAAAGCCGGAGAGGTAAATGAACCCGCACAGCCCCTCGTTTTTCATCAGATCTGCAATTCCCGATTCCCCCATGCTCTCATCCACTTCCTTGATCATCAGGGAGATCATCGTGTTGTTGACTGCAGGCCTGAGCTCATGCGCCATGCGAATACCGTCCCACCTGCGTCTTCCATATTCGTTCGAGATGCCCCCTCCCGGCAGACAGACGCCTATCTTGATCGGGGTTTTGTCTGGATCGTATGGAAGGGGCTCCTCCGCTTCATCATGACTGCATCCGCGCATGAAAAGCGCGATCACAAGGAGAAGAACAGCACCATATACCCATCTGTTTAAGGATCTCATTTCACCAATCTCCACTTTCATCCACCCTGAGAAAAGGATAGTATATATCACTGAACTATGGTAAGCAATCAAGCCTTAATTATCAGGAAATACTGTATCCGGGGAGATGATCATTGCCGCACATACATGTTCTGCAAAAATCGTATGAGACCGGGCTCGTCATCTTTGACAAAGACGGCACCCTTTTAGATTTCAAACAGACATGGCTCTCCATCATTGGAGACCTTTTCAAAGCCATTGACGTCTATCAGCCCATGACAGAAACTTTGAGGAAACGGATAGAAGACGCACTGGGCATCCATGTGGAAAAAGGTGAAATAGACGGCTATGGTCTCCTCGCCATGGGGACGTTCTCGGAATGCAATGCACTGCTCACCTATTGTCTGTACATGGAAGGCCAGCGTTGGGACAGGGCCCAGCACATAGTGGAGCAGGTGGGAAAAGAGGTCTTCAGTTCAACAAAGAGGGAACAGAATGTACGGGCTGCACCGGGTGCTATCAGACTGCTCAAGGCTTTGAAATCAAGAGGCATCTTAACCGCAGTAGCAACAAACGACAAGAGATCTGATGCCCTGATTGACATGGATTTTATCGGGGCCGCTCCCTATATCGACCTCGTTGTCGGTGCCGACAGCGTTGAGAAGGCAAAGCCGGCCCCCGACATGGTAAATCTGATCTGTTCTGAATTCGGAAAGTCTTCGAGGGAGTCCGTCCTTGTGGGCGATACCATCATGGATGCGCTTCTCGGGAAGAATTCAGGGGTGATGCTCACCATCGGGGTCACCGGCATAGTACCGAAAGAGGTGCTCGAACAGCACGTTGATGTGGTGATATCGTCCCTTGAGGATATTACCTAGTCTGCTCGCCCTTGATATAGGCCGTGAGCCTTGAGCGAACATCTTCCAGGATCCGTATGTTCTCTTCACAGTGCCGTCGGTCATCCCCGCCTGAAGAAGGCAGGCCTATTTGAGAAGCGGTTGCAAAAACCTTCTCCAGCAGGTCCCTGTCGTCGTCTCTCAGGCCTTTCGAACGAAAATCCACCTGCTGTACTCTCCTGAAGACTGCATCCTTTAATATAAGCGGGCGAGTATCCGTCTGTGTCTGATCCGGGCCGTGTGCCGTTCGTGAACGAGCCTGTTCCTCCAGGTCATATTCCCGCAGCCGTTCAATGTTGTAGACGATCTCTCTTTTCAGGGCCGCCAGCATGCGTTTTTCAAAATCCTTCTTGATCATCCAGGGAATAACGATGACCACACCCAATGTCAGCAGAACGATAAAGGCTATTTCCATAATGGGCTCTCTTATACCAAATCAATGACTCAAAGTGCCAGAATTAATCTTTGGAATGATCCGGTTGTTGAAACCCCTGCAGGCTGAGATGATCACCGGCCACAAACGTATTGACAAAACACGATAAATCCTTGTTAGATAGAGGACGTTAGATGAGATTTATTGACTCATTGCATTAAATCCTCTATATAGGCCTTCGATTTCACAGAATCTGGGGGGTAGTATATCTTGGAAGACATAAACCGCTTGGTTAAACAACGAATTGATAAATTTACTCAGCTGAAAGAGGAGATGGGTGTTGATCATTTCCCCAACACGTACAAGAAAGACACCGATACCAGTGATTTCATAGAAACCTATGGCGATAAGGAACCTGACGAGCTCCTTTCCATTTCCACTGTGCACCGTTTGGCTGGACGAATCATGGCGGTTCGCTCGTTTGGGAAGGCATCCTTTATCCATTTTCAGGACGGCACAGGAAAGCTGCAGGCCTTCTTTGAAAAGGCGAAGGTCGGACAGGAGGCATATGCCCTGTTCAAGAAGCTTGACGTGGGAGATATCATCGGCCTGTGGGGCACCCCGGTCAAGACACGAACCGGAGAAATCAGCCTGTATGTCCAGGGATTCGAACTCCTGACAAAATCCTTCAGGCCCCTGCCTGAAAAATGGCATGGCCTGAAGGATGTGGAGATGAGGTACCGGCAGCGCTATGTCGATCTCACCATGTCCCCGGAGGTGAAAGAGACGTTCCTCATGAGGTCGAAGATCATCTCGGCAATGCGTTCGTACATGGACGCCAGAGGATTCATCGAGGTCGAGACACCCATGATGCAGTCAATTGCCGGCGGCGCAACGGCAAAGCCCTTTGTCACCCATCACAATGCCTTTGATATGGAGCTCTTTTTGAGGATTGCTCCGGAGCTCTACCTGAAGAGGCTTATCGTAGGGGGCTTTGAGCGGGTATACGAGATAAACCGCAACTTCAGAAACGAGGGCATTTCCACCAGACACAATCCGGAATTCACCATGATGGAATTCTATATGGCCTATGCGGATTACACGGATCTCATGACCTTCACCGAGGAGATGGTAGCCTCTATAGCACAACAAGTTCTTGGAAAAACAACCATTACCTATCAGGGCCAGGTGGTGGATCTGAGTCCTCCCTGGCAGCGGTTTACCCTCAAGGAGGCCACCGTGGAGATCGGCGGCGTGAGGCCTGATGTTATGGAAGACAGGAACCTGGCCGCAGCTTACTGCAAGGAACTCGGTATCGAGATCGAAGGAGACGAATCCCTGGGAGAACTGCAGTTGATCCTCTTTGAAGAGACCACCGAGGATAAACTGACCGGGCCGGTCTTTATCACCTCGTATCCGACAGATGTGTCGCCGCTGTCGAGGATGAACAATGACGATCCTTCTATTGTGGACCGTTTTGAGCTCTTCATTACCGGAAGAGAGATTGCAAATGCATTCAGCGAGCTGAATGATCCATTCGATCAGAAAGAGCGTTTTGTCGAGCAGATCAAAAAGAAAGAGGGCCCGTCCGAACTGGATGAAGACTATGTTCGCGCCCTCGAGTACGGCATGCCGCCGACAGCCGGCGAAGGTATCGGAATCGACCGGCTCATCATGCTGCTCACAGACAGCCCTTCGATTCGAGATGTGATCCTGTTCCCTCTGCTTCGTAAAGGAGAACTGTCCTGAGGTTTGAATTTCTTGTAGCAAAAAAATACCTGCGGGCAAAAAAGAGCCAAGGATTCATAAGCTTCACCTCCGGTCTGTCTGTATGCGGCATAGCTCTGGGTGTCATGGCCCTCATTGTGGTGCTCTCCGTCATGAACGGTTTTGAAGAGGACATCAAGACAAAGATTCTCGGCACCCAGTCCCATATCGTCATCTCCAACTATACCGGCGGCATCAGCGATCCGGGATACGTACAGAACGAGAGCATGAAGGATCCAGAGGTGATAGGGGCAACCCCTTTTATCCTCTCCCAGGGCCTCATCTCGTCCCCCGGGGGGATATCCGGTGCTGTGATCAGAGGCATTGAACCGGAAAGCGCATCAAAGGTGATCCGACTCAAGGAAATCATTGTCAAGGGAAGCATGGAAGGATTGCAGGACTCCGGTATCCTTGTTGGTTCCGAGCTGGCATTGAACGCCGGCATCACCGTGGGCGATGCCGTGACGCTCATATCGGCAACCGGGACCATCACGCCCCTGGGTATGATCCCGAAATCCATGGCCTTTGTCGTCAAGGGGCTCTTTTCCACCGGCATGTACGAATACGACAGCAACATGGTCTATATCTCGCTCGAAGCGGCTCAGAACCTGTTCATGAAAGACATGCCCTCAGGCATCGAGGTCAAGATCAAAGACATCTATAAAGCCCAGAGCACAGCGGGCAGACTCACCCAGCGTCTGGGACCGGGCTACTGGGCAAAAACCTGGAAAGACATGAACATGAGCCTGTTCTCGGCCTTGAAGCTCGAAAAGACCGTGATGTTCATCATCCTGCTGTTCATCATTCTCGTGGCTGCATTCAGCATTATCTCCACCCTCATCATGATGGTCATGGAGAAGAGAAAGGACATCGCCATACTCAAGTCCATGGGCACGACAACAGGCCAGATCCTGAGGATATTCATCACACTGGGTATGGTGATCGGCCTGAGCGGAACCATCATCGGGGTTGTTCTGGGACTGCTGCTCACCTACAACCTCGATCCTGTGATCGCCTTTATCGAGTTCATCTTCGGCATAGAGGTCATGCCCATCGACGTGTACTATATCACCGGGCTGCCCACCAAGGTGGATTATCCTTTCGTGATCATCATTGGGCTCGTATCGATCGCCCTGTCCTTCTTTGCCACCATCTACCCCGCCCGACAGGCAGCCAGACAGGATCCCGTGGAGGTCATGCGCTATGAAGGCTGATGCGATCCTCCATGTCAGGGACCTGTTCAAATCCTTCAGCAAAGGGCCGGAGGTGATCGAGGTGCTCAAAGGGATCACCATGGAGGTCACTACCGGCGAAGGAATCGCAATTGTCGGGGCTTCCGGCACGGGAAAGAGCACGCTCCTGCACCTTCTCGGCGGTCTGGAACGTCCTGATCAGGGAAAGATCCTCCACGATAAGAAAGACATCTGCACCATGAATGACCGCGAGATGGCCCTTTTCAGAAACAAACAGATCGGGTTCGTTTTCCAGTTCCATTTCCTTCTGCCGGAGTTCACCGCCGTGGAAAACGTCATGATGCCGGCCCTCGTATCTGAAAGAAAGACTGACGAGACATACAAGCGGGCACTTCATCTGCTGGAGATCGTGGGGCTCGAGGACCGCACCAGTCACAAGCCCGGTGAACTCTCGGGCGGCGAGCAACAGCGCGTGGCCATAGCCAGATCCCTGATGATGTCTCCAAAGGTGCTGCTCGCGGATGAACCCACAGGAGATCTTGATCCTGCAACCGGACAGAAGATTATCGATCTCTTCTCAGAACTCAAGAACATCATGGGCGTCACCATGATTATCGCCACCCACAACATGGAACTGGCAAAGACCATGGACCGGATCATGATTCTCAAGGGAGGTCATCTTGAATTATTCGCTTCATAGATCCCTTTTCCTGCTCGCGGTTTTCCTGCTCGTGCCGTACGGACTCCTGGCGGCTCCGGTGCAGCTGAAGATCCAGGAAGCACGAATAGCGGATCTGGTTTCCGATATACCCTGCCTGACACTGTCAGATAAAGCCGCTACCGAGGTGTTCTTAGAGGAGACAGACGGCATCTGCCGGATATATGATTCGGCCGGCATTGCATACAGCGCACCGGACATTGCCGAGGCCGTTGACGGGTACCTGAGGATACAGAATATCTGTCTGGTCAACGAGGTGGTGATCAAGGGTTATTCCCGGATCAGCCCCGACGCCATACGGTTCCGCATCAAGACCGCACCGGGCAATGTGGTTCACCGCAAGGCCATCAAGAAGGATATCGAAGAGATCTTCGCCATGGGGTACTTCGAAAAATGCGACGCATCCTTTGAGGATGGCCTCGTCACGTTTGTCGTACAGGAATACCCGGTCATCATGTCCATCGAACTTGAGGGGAACAAGAAGATAAAAGAGGAGGAGATCATAGACGCTATCGGGCTGAAACGATTCGACATCCTCAACACCCGCCTGCTCAAGACGAGTATCGACCGCATCATTTCCATGTACCGGGAAAAGGGCTTCTACAACGTGGATGTGACCTCATCCACCCCGGAGACCGAAGGCGGCATAACCCTGAAATTCACTATCGATGAGAAAAAAAAGCTCTACGTAAAGAAAGTGAGCTTTGACGGCAACGAACATGTGAGCACGAGAAAACTCAAAAAGGTCATGGAGACAAAGAACCGGTGGTGGCTGGGTCTCTTCTCCCACTCGGGCTCGTACCTCGATGAAACCCTTGATACCGATCTGTTGCGGATCGAACAGTTCTACGGGGACGAGGGCTATATCAAGGCCAGGGTCGGCAGACCGCTGGTGAACATAGAAGAGGACAAGGGGATCTACATCACCATCCCCATCGAAGAGGGTCCATTGTACTATATCGGCGAGACTGATATCACAGGGGACCTGATCCTGCCCAAAGAAGAACTGCTGGACAAGCTCCAGATCAAGAAGGGTGATGTGATGCGCAGGAGCAAGATACAGCTCTCCATCGAAGATCTCCGCGCCGTCTATATGGATGAAGGGTATGCCTATGTCCGCATCAATCCCAAAAATATTGAACAAGAGAACTACACGATAGACCTTGTCTTTGAAATAACCAAGGGGCAACCTGTCAATATCGAGACTGTGGTTATCCGGGGAAACGACAAGACCAGGGACAAGGTTATCCGCAGGGAACTCAAATTCGACGAGGGTGACCGCTTTTCATCCACGGCACTTCAGCGCAGCAGGGACAGACTCGGCCGGCTGGGATATTTCTCGAACGTCAACATCGAGCCCATCCCGAGAGGGGAAGACAGCATGTCCATGCTCGTGGATGTGGAGGAGACCACCACAGGGGCCTTTTCGTTCGGGGTTGCCTACTCGAGCCAGGACGGCATGCTGGGAACATTCGAACTGAGTGAGAACAACCTCATGGGAAAGGGTCTCAAGACAAAGATGGGTGTCGAGTACGGCGGCAAAAAAAAGAGCTATACCCTTGATTTCGAAGAACCCTGGCTTCTCGACTACCCGGTGTCACTGGGTGTGCGTCTGTTCAATTCGGAAAAGGAATACACCTATTATACAAAGGAATCCCGCGGAGGAAATATCCGGCTGAGCTACCCCCTCTTTGAGGAGGTAAGACACTACATCGCATATTCATACGACGATGTTCTCGAACTGACTGACATAGATCCCATCTATGTATCCTATCTGTCGGAAGATGAAATCAAGGGGGGTCTCACCAGCAGTATCATCAATACCATATACCGGGATACCACCAATGATTTTTACCGTCCCACCCGCGGATCAGACATCTCCGTATCGCTGGAATACGCAGGACTGGGCGGTGATTACCACTTTACACGTTCCACCGCCAAGGTCGCCAAATTCTTCCCCATCTACAAAGACAAACTCGCCTTGATGTTAAAGTTCAGATGGGGTAGCATTAACCCTGCTAAAGGAGATGATATCCCGGATTATGAACTGTTTACCCTGGGCGGGTTGAACAGCCTGCGGGGTTTCGATTATGAGGAAGTCGGTCCGAGAGACAATCTGGGGAACGTCATAGGCGGTAGACGTATGTTTATCAACAATATCGAGCTCACTTTTCCCATCGCGAATATCCCGGGTCTGTACGGTGCCCTGTTCTTTGACCAGGGCAATGCCTATCTCAAGAGGATAGACCTGAGTAACCTGAAAAGATCATACGGTGCGGGATTCAGATGGGTCACCCCTATGGGACCTCTGCGCATCGAGTACGGAAAGGTAATCGACCCGGAAGAGTATGAATCCAGCGGGAGATGGGATTTCACGATCGGGACGTTTTTCTAATATAAACTCAGGAGGAACACTATGAAAAGATACATTCCGGTTCTGTTGACAACACTCGCATTCATGGTTCTGTGCACCTCGGTGAATGCCAAGGACACCAATATAGTATACCTGGATTCTCAGAGGATTCTCATCGAGTCTGCCGCCGGCAAGGATGCCTATGACAAGCTGGAAGCGGTAAAGAACGAGAAGCAGGCAGAGATAGACAAGATGCTCAAGAGTCTCAAGGAACTCGGTGAAACGATCTCTGCCAAATCACCCACTATGAAGGACTCCGCCCGGCAGGAACTCGAGCTCAAGTACGAACAGGAACAGCGGGCGTACAACAGGTTTGTCAAAGATGCCCAGGAGGAACTCAGGCGCGTGGAACTCTCTCTTGTCAAACCCATATCCGATGAGGTCAATGTAATTATCGAGGAATACGGGAACAAGAATGCCATTGATCTCATCCTTGACAGGAGAGATCCCGGGATCGTGTACACATCCAAGGCACTGGACATAACCGATGTGATCATCGAGCTCTATGACAAAAAATACCTGGAGTCCAAGGGGAAGAACGAGTAGTCCATGTTATTGTCTGAAATAGCACAGCACCTCGGGGGGGTTCTCAAAGGGCAGGACAGGGACATATCCGGGGTATCGACCCTCGAAGAGGCGAAGGGATCCGATATCACCTTCCTTGCAAACCCGAAATACAAGGACAAGGTCTTCGATACCTCTGCAGGGGCAATCATTGTGGGTGAGGAACTCGACATACCCCTGCCCCAGATCATTGTAGGCAACCCCTATCTGAGTTTTGCCGGGGCGGTCAACCTTCTCTATCCGGAAAAACAGCACGCTGCCGGCATATCGGAGCAGGCCTTTGTCCATAGAGATGCTCATGTAGACAAGACTGCCTGCATTTATCCCCATGTCTACATCGGCCGGAATGCCACCGTCGCCAAAGACTGTATAATCTATCCGGGGTGCTTTATCGGGGATAATGCAACGATCGGCGAGGCAACCACGCTCCACCCCAATGTGGTGATCTATGACGGCTGCATTCTCGGGTCACACTGCATCATCCATGCCGGTGTGGTGATCGGGTCCGACGGGTTCGGGTTTGTCTGGGATGGGGAAAAACACTTCAAGATCCCGCAGAAGGGCATCGTCATCATCGGCGATCATGTGGAGATCGGGAGCAACTGTACCATTGACCGGGCTGCGCTTACGAGCACGCGCATCGGCTCGGATGTCAAAATGGATAACCTTGTTCAGATCGGTCATAACGTGACGATCGGCGATCATACCATAATCGTTGCCCAGTCTGGTATCGCGGGAAGTGCCAAGATCGGCAGGTCCGTGGTCCTGGCCGCCCAGTCTGGCGTTGCAGGCCACATCACTGTAGGCGACGGATGCACTGCCGCCGGCAGGGCCGGAGTTGCATCAGACCTTGCCCCGGGCAAGATAGTATCCGGTTTTCCCGCCATGGACCACCGGCAATGGCTGCGTGCACAGAAGGTCTACAAGGACCTCCCAAACCTGCTCAAACGGGTCAGAGACCTTGAAAGGAGGCTCGATGCCCTCGACACAGATTGATCCTACGGCACGTATATCTGATCAGGCCGAACTTGCAGACGGGGTTGTGATCGGGCCGTATACAACCATTGAAGCAGGGGTTTCGATCGGAGAAAATACCGTCGTCGGCCCGTACTGCCTGATCCAGGGACCCACGACCATCGGCGCTCATAACACGATAACCGGTTATGCGAGCATCGGTGCACCACCCCAGGACCACAGCTACAAGGGTGAGAACACGAAACTCGTTATCGGAGACCACAACACCATCAGGGAATTCGTTACCATCAACCGGGGAACCCTCAAGGACAAGCAGGTGACCGTGGTGGGAAACCACAATCTCATCATGGCATACTGCCACGTGGCGCATGACTGTATCGTGCACGACCATGTCGTCATGGGGAATCTGGCAACGCTGGCCGGCCATGTGGAAATCTTCGACCGCGCCATTATCGGCGGCCTGACGGCCATCCACCAGTTCACCCGCATCGGCGCATACGCAATCATCGGAGGCGGTTCCATGGTCAGCCTCGACATCATCCCCTATGCCAAGGCATCAGGCGACAGGGCAAAGTTGTTCGGGGTCAACACCATCGGGCTGAAACGCGGCGGCTTTTCCAAAGAGCAGACACAGAACATCGCACAGGCCTACCGGATACTCCTCAAGCAGGGGCTCCTCCTCAAAGACGCCATCACCGCCATCAGTGATGAATTTTCCGGTCAGGCAGAGATAGACCTGTTCCTGGACTTCCTCTCTTCATCAGCCAGGGGGATCGCCAGGTGAGCACGCTCAAGGTCGCGGTCATCGGTGTCGGCTACCTGGGCAGATTCCATGCACAGAAATATGCCGCCATGGAGGATGTCGACCTGGTGGCGGTCGTGGACATCGACGAAAACAGGGCTGCCGAGATCGCGGACGAGGTCAAATCATCACATTACACTGATGCAGCCGGTTTCATGGATTCGCTCGATGCCGTGAGCATTGCCGTACCCACAACGGCTCATGCCCGTGTCGCTATCCCGTTTCTGGAGAACGGCGTTTCCGTCCTTCTGGAAAAACCCATATCGGCAGAGATCCCCGAGGCAAAGGCCATCATCGATGCCGCCCGGAAGGGCAAAGCCCTGCTGCAGATCGGACACCTGGAACGGTTCAACCCGGCTCTGCTCAGGCTTGCAGACGATATCTGTCAGCCCATGTTCATCGAGGGCCACAGGATCAGCCCGTTCAAGCAGCGGGGGATCGACGTTGACGTGATCACCGATATCATGATTCACGATATCGATATCATCCTCTCTCTGGTAAAGTCCCCGATTGCCTCGGTCGAAGCAATCGGTGTGCCCGTGCTCACCGACAGTGTGGATATCGCCAACGCGAGGATCCGCTTTGAATCCGGATGCATTGCGAACCTCACCGCAAGCCGCGTAAGCGCAGATGTGATGAGAAAGATCCGGATATTCCAGAGCAACGCATACATATCCATTGATTTTGCAAAGGCCGCAGTGGATATCTACACCCTGGAAGAAGACAAGCAGATCAAGCACAACCATCTTGCCATGTCGGAATCCGATGCCCTGGCTGCCGAGATCAGATCCTTTATCGACTGTGTGAAGAGCAATTCACCGGTGGTGGTAGACGGCCCTGCAGGCCTTCAGGCCATTGAGGTGGCCCATACCATAAAGGATGCTATGTTCGTCCATAAACGATGACAATGAAAAAGGTTCTCATGGTAGCAGGAGAGGCAAGTGCGGACAGGCACGCAGCAGCAGTGATCCGGTCGTTGAAGTCTTTGGTCCCTGATGTGGAGATATTCGGCATGGGCGGCCCTGAGATGGCATCGGCGGGCATGGAGTGCTGCTACGGCATGGACGAGTTCTCTGTCATGGGATTCTCCGACGTCCTGCCCAGGCTCAAGCGCATCTTTGAGGTCTACAGGGGGATCAAGGACCTTATCAGGGAAAGGAGACCCGATATCGTGGTCCCGGTGGATCTTCCGGACTTCAACATGAGGATCTCACATGCTGCGAAGAAACACCGCACCAAGGTTCTCTACTATATCGCTCCCCAGGCATGGGCATGGAGAAGCGGCAGGGCACGCACCCTATCCGCAATCACGGACGGCCTTGCAGTCATCTTTCCCTTTGAAGAGGACTTCTTTCGTTCCTACGGGGTCGATGCCCGCTTCGTTGGCCATCCCCTTCTGGAAAACCCACCGGATGTCTTTGAAGTGGCCTGGCCCCCGCAGAAGATCGCCCTGCTGCCCGGGAGCAGGTATCACGAGGTCAAACGGCTCCTGCCCATCATGCTGGGGGCCAAACGAATCGTTCAGGAACGCTACCCGGACATCACTTGGCATCTGCCCGTTGCACCGGGGCTCGATGCAGCTGTCCTGAAAGAAATGGCGGATAAGGACGTGGTCGTCTCAGACACACTCGCCAGGGTAGACCTGGCCATGGTCAAGTCCGGTACATCTTCCTTTGAGATGGCGATCCTGGGCGTACCCGAGATCATCTGCTACGAAACATCCACCTTCAACTACCTGCTTGCAAAGGCATTTGTGAGACTGGAACATATCGGCATGCCCAACATCATCCTGGGTAAACCCGTCGTGGAAGAGCTCATACAGGACAACCTCACCGAAGAAAGCCTCGCCCGATCCCTCATGGGCTTCATTGAAGACGAGGCTCGCCATGATGTACTTCTGGATGCATATTCTCAGATACGCGATATCATGGGATCATTGAAGGCCTCACAAGGAGTGGCACATTGGATACAAGCACTGACACAGTAACCATCAAGGACTCGCAGATATACAAGAGGCTTCTGGGTTTTTTGAAACCCTACTGGATAAGACTCTCCATATCGGTGATCCTCACCCTTGTCATTGCAGGTGCCACCGGGCTCGTGGCATTCCTGTTCAAATATGTCATCGACGATATCTTCATTGATAAAAATGTCTCCATGCTTCGACTCATCCCCATTGCCGTGGTGGTTATATACATCATCAAGTCAGTAAGCGACTACTTCAGCTACTTCATCATGGCCGACGTGGGACAGCGCATCATCATGAACATTAGGGACCAGGTCTATGCCCATATACAAACACTGTCCATGCCGTACTTCATCCGGACCCCCACGGGCGTCCTTATATCTCGTATCACCAACGACGTGAACATGGTTCAGGCCTCGGTCACCAATGCGGTGACCACATTCGTGCGGCAGTCTCTGACCCTTTTCGGGCTGATCTTCGTGGTGTTCTACCGCAACGTCGAACTTGCGCTGATCGCCATGATTGTCTTCCCCATCGTGATCTATCCCATACACCGATTCGGCCAGAGTCTGAAACGCTACTCCACAAAGAGCATGAAGGTCATGGGCGATGTCATGAGTATCCTCGATGAAGCTATCAGCGGTATCCGGATCGTCAAGGCCTATAACATGGAGGACTTCGAGACCCAGCGGTTTGCCACGGAAAACCGCCGCTACTACCGCAACTGGATGAAGCGGATCGCGGTGCGCGCCGTTTCAGGACCCCTGATGGAGTTCATAGCAGGGATCGGCTCTGCATTCATTCTCTGGTACGGTGGGATGAAGGTCATCGACGGGATCATGACACCTGGCGAATTCGGGTCATTCATCCTGGCGCTTGGCATGCTCTATGCGCCGATACGAAAGCTCAATACCGTGAACATCGAGATCCAGGAAGGCATTGCAGCGGCACGGAGGATCTTCAACATTCTCGATACAAAACCGGAGATCGAGGAAAAGCCTGGCTCCCGGGTGCTCGCCACCGTGGACGGCTCCTTCGAATACCGTGATGTCTGGTTTTCATACGGAGGCGATGAGTATGCCCTGCGCGGTATCAGCTTCCATGCGCAGCCGGGTTCACGAATAGCGCTGGTGGGAGAATCGGGATCCGGCAAGACAACCATTGCAAACCTCCTTCCCCGGCTCTTCGACTGCACCTCGGGAGAGATCCTTGTGGGGGGCGAGGACATCAGGGATGTCACCATGAAGTCCCTGCGAGATAACATTGCCATGGTGACGCAGGAGATGGTGCTCTTCAACGACAGCATCAGGGCGAACATCGCATACGGATCCAGTGATGCGTCCATGGACGAGGTAATCCAGGCGGCACGTCTGGCCAATGCCCATGAATTTATCATGGACATGCCGGATACGTACGAAACCATAATCGGGGAGAGCGGGGTACGGCTCTCGGGCGGTCAGCGGCAGAGGATATGCATTGCCCGTGCGATCATCAAGAATGCTCCCATCCTCATTCTCGACGAGGCGACATCATCCCTGGACACGGAATCTGAACGGGAGGTACAGTCAGCCATGGACAAACTCATGAAAGGCAGGACCACCCTCATCATTGCACACCGCCTCTCTACCATAATCGGGGCCGACCAGATCATGGTGTTGAACAAGGGGCAGATCGTGGAGATGGGCACCCACAGGGAACTCCTCAAAAAAGATGGCTACTACACACGGCTTTACAACCTTCAGTTCTCAGATGGTTAGACTGTTATCAGCGCTCTACAGCTTGGCTATACGAACGAGGAACGGGCTTTATGACCTCGGTATACTGAGGACGTATCACACACCTCCTGTCGTGATCAGTGTGGGCAATATCGAGGTGGGTGGAACCGGGAAAACCCCGTTCACCATAGCGCTGGCAGGAAAACTGAAAGAAAATGGGCACCATGTCGCGATCCTGACACGGGGATACAAGGGAAAGATGGCAGGTCCTCTCCTCGTACATACGAACAGCAGGGTCGAGGACGTTGGAGACGAGGCCCTTCTCATGGCACGTACAGCCGGTGTGCCGGTGATAAAGTCGCCGGACAGGGTCAAGGGTGCGGTGTTTGCACACAATGAGCTCGGTGCGCGGATCGTGATCATGGATGACGGATTCCAGCACAGACGGATTTATCGGGACCTCGATATCGTGCTGGTTGCCCGTGACGTCCATACGGATGCCCCTCTTCCCCTTGGCCTGCTCAGGGAACCTGCATCATCGCTCAAAAGGGCCCATCTCATCGTCCGGACAAAGGGTTCTACCGGCACCGGCCTGACTGCCGAGCTCGCTGCCCAGCGGCTCGTCGATTCCCGGGGCACCACCTACGAGCTTGAGACATTAAGAGACAAAGCGGTTCTTGCCATCTGCGGTATAGCCAGCCCCAGGCCGTTTTTTTCCACCCTTGAAGACCTCGGGGCCAAAGTGGAAACGCTGAGCTTCCCCGACCATCACCGCTACAGCGACAGGGATATCTCGAAGATACAGGATCGGGCTGCGAACAAAGACCTGATCGTAACGACCGAAAAAGACCTGGTACGGCTCCGCCCGGAGGCACTCGATGAACGATGGCGTGCCCTGCAGGTGGAAATGATCGTACCCGAGATGAATACGATCGTGGAGGAGATTGAGACCGTTGTCAAGAACAGGCGTGTTTCTCGACAGGGATGATACCATCATCAAAGATATGGTCTATCTCAATGACCCGGGCAGGATAGAAATCCTGCCTCGGGTGTGTGATGCCATCCATACGCTCAATGAAAAGGACATCCCGGCAATCATCATCACCAATCAATCCGGGATCGCACGCGGAATATTGAGCGAGGAGACACTCTCGGAAATACACCTGAGACTGCTGAGGCTGCTTGCCGAAAACGGGGCACGGATCGACGCCATCTACTACTGCCCGCACCATCCCGAGGGAAATAAGGGCAAATACAGGACAGCATGCTCCTGCAGAAAACCGGAACCGGGGCTGCTCCTCCAGGCAGCCAGAGACTTCCGCCTGGACCTGAGTTCAAGTTATATGATCGGCGACAAATCCATCGACGTGGAAACAATACACCGGGTAGGAGGCAAGGGGATCCTGCTTTCCACCGAAACAGACAACAAGATAGAACACCGACCCGACCACATCGCTCATGATCTGCGTGATGCGGTGGCCTGGGTCCTGGAGGACATGACCAGATGAACCTGCTTGCAAAGACAGCCGGAGAACTTCAGTATTTACTCCTGACATCCGTCATCCTTTTCATACGCATCCTGCCCTACCGGGCAGCCATACTGCTGGGAAGATTCTTCGGGATACTCGCATGGCTATGCCTGCCGCTGCATAGAAGGATTGCACAGCTCCAGATACACACAGCCCTTGGCAACGTGAACGAGAAGATCCTGTCTCTGCAGGTGTTCATGAGCCAGGGAGACATCTTCATCGACACGGTCAAGTTCGCCTACATGGACGAGGATGAGCTGAAAAGACACATCGTGATCGAAGGGAGAGAGAATATCGAGACTGCCATTGACTCGGACCGGGGGGTCCTCATGTTCACCGGCCATATGAACTGGGAGATACTGGGGCATATTCCCAGGCTCTTAGGATTTGGGTTCAGCATCATGGGCGATGTCATGAAAAATCCCAGGATTCAGTCCATTGTGGAAGAGATGCGCTCCCGGTGCGGATTCACCCTGCTCCCCCCGAAAGGCGGCATGGTTGCCCTGCTTACCGATGAACTCCTGAGCGGCGGCACAATTGGTATTATCAGTGATCAGCGCGGCAGGCGTGAAAACAAGGTCTTCTGCAACATCTTCGGTCTGCCGGCGCCCACCAGCCCCGCACCTGCATTGATCGCCCTGAGAGGGGATGCGCTGGTCCAACCGGTATCGGCAATCAAGCATGCAGGAACCTATACGTTTACGTTTCACAAGACAGTAGATGCCAGGGACTTCGGGGATGATTTCAAACAGATCGAGAAACTGAGCGAGTCCTGGCAGTCCCAAGCAGTGCAGAGTTTGAGCGACTTCATGCAGACATTCATAAGTTCTACGGCAAAGACATGTCCTGCCCAGTATTTCTGGGTGCACAGCAGGTGGCTGAGGAGATCGGACATGAAGCGCATCTTTAAATCCGGCGCTGATTTTATAGATAGTGTACGAATACAGGCAGAGCACTATCTGCATGAAGGATAGCAGCTCTTAAAATACACAAGCACGGCAGATTTGAGTTCATGGCCATTGTTCTCTTTGAAGCAATACAGTGCATACTGGAGGATATCAACGAATGAAGATGCTTGAAAGACTTGGCCATAAGGTACTGTACTATCTGCTGCTGGGATTTATTGGATTCATCAGATTCATGCCCTATCCCCTGGCGATCGCCCTGGCGAGATCCGTGTGCATTCTCGGATGGATGGTGGACTCACTGCATAGAAAAATCGCAAATATCCAGCTGGCACAGGCCCTCGGACTGAAAAAAACCATGCTCTTAAGCCTCAAGGTTTTTATGAGTCAGGGAGATATCCTGGTAGATGCAATAAAATACTCCTATATGAGCGACACCGAGCTCAAGGGACGGGTCAGGATAGAGGGAAGGGAACACCTCGAGGCTTGCATGGCATCTTCACGGGGAGTCATGATGATCACCGGCCATATGAACTGGGAGATCCTTGGGTACATCCCCAGAATCCTCGGCATTGAATTCTGTATCATGGGGGATATCATGAAGATTCCCGGAATTCAGGCCGTTATCGAGGATCTGCGTTCACGGTGCGGCATCACCCTGCTCCCTCCCAGAGGCGGCATGGTCTCCCTGCTCACCGGGGAGCTTACAGAAGGCCGAACCATCGGCATAATCATCGATCAACGCGGAAAGGACCACCTCAAGGTATTCTGCGACTTCTTCGGCATGCCCGCACCGACAAATCCTGCGCCTGCGCTTATCGCCTTGAAGGGTGATGCCCTGATCCTGCCGGTATCGGCAGTAAGAAATGGATCCACCTATACATTCAGTTTTGATAAACCAATAGATTCGAGGCTGTTCGGCAACGACTACCGGGAGATCGAAAAGATAGGTGACTGCTGGAAAGCTCAATCCATCCGCTCCCTCAGCAATTCCATGCAGGCCTGGCTGGAATCGGCCATCAGAAAATGTCCGCAGCAATGGTTCTGGATCCACTGCAGGTGGATACGGCGCTCGGATATAAAACATATCCTGCGCAGCAAAGGCAATTTCTCTGATCATGTCGTCTCCCAGGCAGAGAAGATGCATGCCCATTGATATCTGTCCAATATTTTATTGGATTTTGCCATTCTTCCAGTGTTATAACCATGAATAATACGAGGCAATAACACAAACAGAGCATGTACGTATGGCATTATTGAGAAGGCATGTCCTCGATGTATTGCACAAGGTGCAATACCGCATTGTACAATTCGTTCTATGGTTCATACACACTGCGCCGTACAGACCTATTCTCATCTTCGGCAGGTCCCTGGGTTTCCTTGGGTGGATTCTTGACCGGTTTCACCGGAAGACCGCCGATGTGCAGATGCGCGCAACCCTGGGGAATGCATACAGTAGATGGCTCAGCCTCAGGGTCTTCATGAACCACGGAGACATCCTCATCGATGCCATACGCTATGCCTTCATGGATGATGAAGAGATCAAGAACAAGGTCAGGGTGACGGGCAGGGAACATCTTGATGCGGCCCTTGCCGACGGCAGAGGGCTCATGATGATGACCGGCCACATCGGAAACTGGGAGATCCTCATGCACGTATCCCGCATCCTCGGCATCCAGTTCTGCGTCATGGCGGATATACGGAAAAATCCCAGGCTTGAAGACATCATCAACGATATCAGGTCGCGCTCAGGTGCCACGATCCTGCCGCCCAAGGGCAAGGCCCTGATGCTCATCAAGGAGCTCCGCAAGGGCAGCACCATCGGCATGGTAGTGGACCAGCGGGGAAAGCGTGGAGAAAAGGTCTTCTGCGATGTGCTCGGCCTGCCGGCACCGACGAATCCTGCGCCGGCATTCATCGCCATGAAGGGGAATGCGCTGATCCTGCCGGTGCATGCGATAAAGAGCGGGGGCACCTATACGATACACTTTGCCCCTGCAGTGGATGCAACCTCATTCGGCACCGGCAAAGCCGGCATACAGGCAATCAGCGATTATATGCAAGCGTGGGTGTCAACAGTTGTCAGGCAGCACCCGGACCAGTGGTTCTGGCTGCACTGCAGGTGGACACGACGCTCTGATATGAGAAAAATTTTCAGGACAGGGTCGGATTTCAAGCAATTCGTGCTCAAACAGGCTGAAGAAAGTCAGGAATCGGAATAACGGCTCTGAACCCTTCCTGAGCCTCTACACACACCGTTGCTGCCGGGAAACCTTTTATTCAGCGCCGCACCGACGAGGGCAAAAGATTTCCTCAATCTTCATCTTGATCTTGACTTTTCATCACGCTCCTTTGTATAGAGTATTGGTCAATTTGAGGCGGCATAGCCAAGTGGTAAGGCGACGGTCTGCAAAACCGTTATTCACCGGTT
>DAISYU010000017.1:0-11170 GCA_036825155.1 Thermodesulfobacteriota bacterium
CGAATTGGACGCGCCGAAGGACGCGCTCACAGAGTGAGGCACAGGGATGTGTCGAATCACAAGACTCCCGACACGTCGACAGGTTCGCAACCATGAACTACAAATGAGCGAATCTGCATTTTCTCAGGCATAGGTTTTCTCTGTTTTTTCCAATACTCCAGTTCTCCATTTCTTCATTACTCCATCACTCCACTACTCCAGATCTCTCTCATCCCGGGCAACCTTGCAAAAATCTGAATGTACGCTATCTTTGCATAGAATAATCATAAAGGAGATTGAAATGATACATTATAGGCCTACATTAGTCCGGCCGGATACACGCGGCATTCTGCTGTTACTGGCTTGTCTCTTTCTTTTCGCTGCAGCTCTGACCAGTTCAGGATGCGCCACTGTCGGACGTGATTTCCCTGATTACCGGGTCAAAGAGATACAGATCAACCAGACCACGCAAAGCGAGATACGCACGATGTTCGGTTCTCCATGGAGGGTCGGTATAGAAGACGGCCAACGTACATGGACCTATGGAAGATACCGGTATCAGGCCTTTGGAGAGGCGAGCACAAAAGACCTGGTGATCAGGTTTGACAGTCGAGGCATAGTGACCTCATACACCTACAACACCACCGAGCATCAGGAGTGACTTTTAAGCCACGGGGGCGTATTTCCTGACATGAAATACACGGGATCATACCTGATTGCCGCCTCAAGTTTTACCCTGATGTTCCGAATATATCTATAAACATCCTGATATGTTGCAATGTATGTACCCACCATGAACATACCGGGAATGAGGCCGGGAAATGATACATTTTTTATGAGGCCATGTTCCCGATGGAGGCGTAGCTCATGGCATCGAACATTCTGCTGGTTGATGATTCCAATGTCGTCAAAGCGGTACTGTTTAGAATATTGACACAGTCATCCCTGCCCATCAATCAGATATATGATGCGGCAAACGGTGCCGAGGCACTGGAAATTCTCGAATCACACCGGATGGACCTGGTAGTCGCCGATATCAACATGCCGGTGATGGACGGTGTCGAAATGATAGAGTGGATGCGTGCCGATACGAGGTTCAGACATATCCCGGTCGTAGTCATCTCCACCGAGGGGAGTTCGAGCCGCATAGACAGACTCAGAGACCTCGGCATCGAGGCCTATATCCGCAAGCCCTTCTCATCCGATGAGATTCAGACCACCTTCAGCGAAATACTTGGAGAATCATGAAAGATACGACGAAGCAATGTTTAAAACAGGCGATTGTAGAGGTCTTGGCATCCATGGTCTCAATGACTCTGCACGATGCCGATGCCCAGGACCTTCCCACGATTGAGAAGCCGGCTCTGAATGTACGTATCGAATATCAGGGCGAACACTCCGGAGAGATCAGCATAATCCTCGGGGAAGACCTGGCTTCGCGTATCGCCAGACGGTTTTTGGGGATGGACAGCGAAAGCGACATCTTAAACGACATGATCGAAGACACCGCCCGCGAACTTGCCAACATCATCTGCGGCCATTTCGTAACCCTGAAGTATGGCGAAAAACCCATAATGAAGATATCCGTTCCAAGGTTGTTTCCCATCAGCCCTGCCTTATTCGGCATCTTGAGTACAAATGAAGATTTCTCATCATTCATGGTCGATGACCAGCCGATGCTGGGGCTTGTCCGCCTGAAATAATAATCCTCCAATTGACATTGCCTCTGCAAGCTGGTTCAAAGACATTTCATGGATATCCTGCTGATCCACCCGCCTGTTACCAGACCGTGCGAACCCCCTGCCGGACTGGCGAAGATTATGGGAGCATTGCAGGATCACGGGAGTTCATGCCACGTACTTGATGCGAATATCGAGGGCCTGCTCTACCTCACCCACAGCTTGTCTGCGGCAGAGGATACCTGGACCAGACGTGCACTGAACCACCGGGAGGAAAACATCGCCTCGCTGAGAGAGGGCACTGCCTTCAGAAACCCCGGCAGCTACAACTCCTCGGTAGGAGAAATCAACCGTATTCTCACCATGGTCTCCGCCCGGGCAGACTCGCACGTAACACTGAACAACTATGCCCATGACAGGCTCTCACCGGTAAAAAGCTCCGACCTTCTCCGATCTGCCCGGCAGCCTGAAAATAACGTTTTCTATCCATACTTCAAAGAGCGGTTCGTCTCCATTTTCGAAGAGCATACCCCTCGTATTGCGGGCTTCTCTCTCAACTATCTGAGCCAGGCACTGACCTGCTTTGCCATGATCGGCTGCCTCAGGAGCATAAGCCCGGACACGAAGATCATCGTAGGCGGCGGGCTCGTCACGTCATGGATAAAGAGGCCGGGATGGAACAATCCATTTGCCGGACTTGTGGACGAACTTGTTGCAGGTCCTGGTGAAGCTCGCATCCTTGAACACCTGGGAAAATCATACTCCGGCAGGGAGGCCCTTCCGGAGTACGCCCCGTTGTGGAACAATGAGTACCTCTCGCCCGGCAGGGTGGTCCCCTTCAGTACGTCTTTCGGCTGTTACTGGGGAAAGTGTTCGTTTTGCCCGGAAAAGGCAGAGGGCAATGCCTATGCCCCTCTTTCTGCCGAAAGAGCGCTGTCTGACATGAAAACCCTGGGGGAAAAGCATTCCCCGTCACTTGTCCATATCTGCGACAATGCCATAAGTCCGAAACTGCTCACCTCGCTGGCTGAGACCGAATCCATGGCCCCGTGGTACGGATTCGCGCGGATCACGGACCACCTGAGCGATCCGGATTTCTGCCGGGCCCTCAAGCGGTCCGGCTGTGCGATGATCAAGCTCGGACTGGAGTCCGGCGACCAGCGGGTCCTGGATGAGCTGAACAAGGGCATCGACCTTGCTGTTGCGGCAAGGGTACTCAAAGCGCTCAAGCTTGCGGGCATAGCGACCTATGTCTACCTGCTCTTCGGCACACCGCCTGAAGATCTGGCAAGCGCGCGAAAAACGCTTGCCTTCTTGGAAACATACCATGACTGCGTGGATTTCCTCAACCTGTCGATCTTCAATCTCCCCCGGGAAAGTACCGAGGCTGCAAGACTTGAAACCTACGATTTTTCCCAGGGCGATCTTTCGCTCTACCAGGGTTTCCGGCACCCTAAGGGTTGGGACAGAAACAACGTGCGGCAGTTCCTCGACAAGGAATTCAAGAGACACCGTGCAATGGCATCCATCGTACGGAATGATCCTCCGGTCTTTACCTCGAACCATGCACCATTCTTCGTTATGGACGGCACCATGCCTCAAGGAAAAGAGCCCGAATAATCCCTGTGTCCCCGCAGCCGAACAGGAATGGCCAGCAGGACATACGAAGGATGAAAAAGTATCCGATTTTGAAATGTCTCCCTGCATAATGTTTTAACGTTATTATTCCGGATTCTGAATTCTGGATACTGGATTCAATTTTCATATAAATGTGTCTTATGTGGTATTCAGGATAAAAAAAAAGCCAGAAGAATGTTTAAGGAGGTAGTACACAGAACAGAGACTGTGCATCTTCTTCTGGCATAAAGGAGTGATGCTTAAGCAGTAGAATGCGAGATTTATTAACCACATTTTACCTGGCGAGGTATATCAGATAGATGATGAAAATCTTGTCTCCAATTTTCCTATAGCACCGGCGTCTTTGGCTTACATCACCAACAAAAAAAGACTGTTTCATATTCCAGTGTTCTCTTAGGGGTTGCCTCCCGGCAGACTATTATGGTTTTGTTGTCGGGGCTGATTCATACTGAAGCACGATATGTCCGGCACAGCACTGCTGAAGACGAATAGAGAGAATTCGAGAGGAAAGACGAAAGACCATGAGGGAATCGTACTATACTAAGATTGCTCAAGAGATCGATGTTAAACCGCATCAAATACGAGCGGTAGATGCCCTTTTGACAGACGGTTCCACTGTACCGTTCATCGCCCGCTATCGCAAGGAACAGACCGGCTCCCTTGACGAGGTTGCCATCACGACGATCAGGGACAGGCTCAAAGAATTGGAGGCGATCGATGCACGGAGGGAGACCATAATCAACTCAATGAGAGAACAGGAGGTTCTCACCGAAGAGCTTCAAGAATCCCTTGAATCAGCCGTGACGCTCGCAGATCTGGAAGACATCTACCTGCCATACCGTCCAAAACGCAAGACCAGGGGCAGCGTTGCCCGTGAAAAGGGACTGACAGAGCTGGCAGATATCATCTTCTCCCAGGCAGATGAAATCGATCCTTTAAAGGAAGCAGAAGCCTTTATCGACACGGACAAGGGTGTGAAGGATACCGGTGATGCCCTTGCCGGTGCCCGGGATATCATTGCAGAGCAGATCGCAGAAGATGCGGACATCAGGGCTGCAATGCGGACCCTCTTTGAAAAAGAAGCCAGGATATCAACCGAGGTATACACGGGAGCCGAAGAAGAGGCTGCCACCTACCGGGACTACTTCCACTGGGAAGAACCGGCGGCAAGCGCACCGTCTCACAGGATTCTCGCCATGTTCAGGGGAAACAAGGAGGCACTGCTCAGGCTCTCGATCCGTCCTGACGAGGACAGGGCCCTAGCGCTCCTTGAGAACCGCCTGTGCAGGAAAGAAAACGCATGCACCGGCCACGTTCGGCTGGCATATGTTGACAGTTACAAGCGACTGCTGGGGCCGTCCATGGAAAACGAGATCAAGGCCGTGTTGAAATCACGCGCAGACCTCGAGGCGATCCGCGTATTTGCCACGAACCTGCGGGAACTCCTCATGGCATCACCCATGGGTCGCGCCAGGGTCCTGGCCATTGATCCGGGGTTCCGCACCGGATGCAAGGTGGTCTGTCTCGACAGCCAGGGCAAGCTTCTTCACCACGACGTGATCTACCCTACCTTCTCGGCTGCAAAAGTCGAGGAGGCCGAAAAGATTATGCTCGAACTTACCAGTCGTTTTGCCATCGAGGCCATCGGCATCGGCAACGGCACAGCTAGCCGTGAGACCGAGGCCTTTGTGCGCGGGCTTGGTATGAAGGTCCCGGTGATCATTGTCAATGAAAGCGGCGCATCGGTGTATTCCGCTTCACAGGTGGCGAGACAGGAATTCCCTGACCATGACGTAACCGTGCGCGGGGCGGTCTCCATCGGCAGACGGCTCATGGACCCGCTTGCGGAACTGGTAAAGATCGACCCCAAGTCCATCGGAGTGGGACAGTATCAGCACGATGTGGACCAGGCAAAGCTCAAGGGCATGCTCGATGATGTGGTCATGAGCTGTGTCAATGCCGTGGGCGTAGAGGTCAATACCGCGAGCAGGGAACTGCTTACCTACGTATCCGGTCTGGGACCGGTCCTGGCAGGCAATATAGTGGCCCATCGAAACGAGCACGGGCCGTTTACGAGCCGGAAAGACCTGAAAAAGGTGCCTCGCCTGGGCGCAAAAGCCTTTGAGCTGTCAGCAGGTTTTCTGCGCGTACGGGATGGATCACACCCGCTCGATGCAAGTGCTGTTCACCCGGAACGTTATGACCTGGTGGAGAGGATGGCCCACAATCTCGGATGTACGGTTTCCGACCTGATGAAAGACACGTCACTGCGTTTGCGAATAGACTTAAAACGCTACGAGAGCGAATCTGTCGGCATGCCGACGCTGAAGGACATCATGACCGAACTCGCCAAGCCCGGAAGGGACCCCAGGCAGGCATTCGAGGCCTTCAGTTTTGCCGAGGGCATAAACAGTATGGAAGATCTCACTGAAGGTATGGAATTGCCGGGTATCGTAACCAACGTAACCAATTTCGGGGCGTTTGTGGATATCGGCGTTCATCAAGACGGGCTTGTTCACATCAGCCAGTTGGCGGACCGCTTTGTCAAAAACCCTGCCGACGTGGTCAAGGTAAACCAGAAGGTTACGGTGCGGGTAGTAGAGGTTGATATAAAACGCGGCAGGATCTCTCTTTCCATGCGCGAGGCAGGATCAAAGTCTATACGGAGATAACATTTTCAAGGAACATGGATCATGCCACCTTTTCCCCATCCCTCCTGTTCAAGCCATCCAGGCTTCCAACAGGGATCAGCTCATGATCACAGGCGTACTTTATAAGCTCTGTGCTGCTCTTCACGTTCAGCTTTTCAAACAGCCGCTTCTTGTAGGTAAACACCGTCTTCATGCTCAGGGATATCTGCCTGCCGATCTCGGCAATATTCTTCCCTGCCAGCAGCAGGTTCATGACCTGGAATTCACGGGCTGAGAGATATCTCCGGGACTCGGTCTCTCTATGATCCCGGTATGCATTGGGGCTTGACACTTCCGGGGGCTCCTCCAGAACCTGTTTGGTATACAGCTTTCCGTTCAGAATACGGTCTATCCCGCGCAGCAGTTCCTCCCCCGAACAGGACTTGTCGAACAGTCCGTTCGCACCTGATTGTACGGCAAGCGGGGTTATGTGAACATCGAACTCCGATCCCATCAGCAGGATGGGAAGAAGAGGCTCCTGCTCGCGGATCAGCTCAACCAGGCGAAGGATCTGAGATTTTTCTTCAAGGGCATGAGGAATGTCCAGTATTATGAGATCAACGGGTTTCATTTGTATCCTGGCTTTTATCTCACTCAGTCTCGGGATCAGGACTGTTGAATCCACATCGTACACCTTCACAAGGATCCGAGCCAACCCCACAGCCTCTATCGGGTTCTCATTCACATGGATAAACCTGAGAGCCGGCTTTGATTCATCACGTGTTGTCTTTTCTTCCATGTTTTTTAGGTCCTCGTTGCTGTTCATCTCCTACTGGGTCAGCACGATGTTTGATACTCCAAGCCGGGTAAAGATCATATATCTGTCTCATGTTCAAGTTTTATTCTTCTGTATTGTGATATTGTGTTTATATAGGAATACCAAATCAGATTTTCAACCCTGAGCTTCGATCTAACCGGACTGTGTCCGTACGGGATATCTATGCGGGGGTACATTGCACCGTGGATTCGAAAACCCCGGACCTTTGCATCGGGCCCGGGGATGTGTGCTTTTTTAGGATTCTGGCGTTCTACCGTTATCCGCCAAGGGTGATAAACCGGAACTTGCCGGGTAGAGGATCGTACAGGATTAGACCACCTCAGTCTATGGATTCCGCATTCAGGCCCTGAAGGATCTCACCAATACCCTCAGTGTCCATATTCCCGATGTCGACCACGGCTATTGAATCCGTGTCGATATGGACGGGAGATCCCGAATACTCGGAGAGAATCGATTCCAGGTCTGTCTTTGTAAGCGGCTTCGTGTTATCGAAAGGAAACACTTCCAGGCCGGCCTTTTTGTCTTTTGCCGGCAGGTAAATGCTGCCCGAGGTAAAATCCACTGCCAGGGCAACGACTCCGATCACGGCAATGGCGGCCTGTCCTGTTATTGCAGCGAACAGGAGAGAAGATCCGTCGAGGATCATTATCGGAAAGTCCAGTTCCCCTTTTTGCTGATAGCGCCTTTCAGGATAGAGAAAGTATCCGCAGGATGTCAGACTCACAAGCATGGTTACAAGTATCACTGTTGACAGAAATCTTTTTAATCTCGATACCATAGAAATTCTCCTCCAATCTGTTCACATTATTTAGCGGATATTATAACGGGAATTCTCACAATGCTCTAGTTGTTCTTTTGCATGTGGGAGAACTTTTTGTGATGATTCGGATAAGCTATCAATCAGGGATTACCTTGGTATCACATGGATTGTGCCAATAACATCTCCGGCATCATCCCGGTACAGACATATGCGGTTCCGGCCGGATTCCTTGGCCCTATACAGGGCTTCGTCAGCAGCCGAGACTATTTCATTGAGGTGATCATCCCTCCCGGGGATCATTACCGCGACCCCTATGGAAACCGTGATATATGGGGATGCCGTGCTTTTTCTGTGTTCGATGCGGAGGTTTTCCACTGCCCGGCACATCTCATCCGCAACCTTGCACGCCCCCTGCACCGGCGTACCGGGCAGTATCACGCCGAATTCCTCTCCGCCATATCTTGCTACGAGGTCGGATGGACGGTGAACGACATCGTTTATTGCCCGGGCTACACTCCTGAGGCACTGGTCTCCATGCTGGTGTCCATAGATGTCGTTATAGTACTTGAAATAATCCACATCCACCATAAGCATGGCAATGGGTGTCTGCTCACGCTGCGCTTTTCTCCATTCCTGGTAGATAAAGATATCAAAGTGACGCCTGTTGGCTATGCCCGTGAGTGAGTCAACAAGGGCCATCTGCGACATCTCAAAGCGCATATCGAGCGATTCCATAAGGGTCCGGTGCATCCTCCTCGTACTGACCAACAATGCAGCGAAGAGAAAGACAAGGGCAAGGGCGAACATCTGGTAATGAAAGGTCCCCAGAGAAAGAAACCTGATAATGACAGGGCCCATCACGGTACCTGCATAGATACTGTGCACCCCCTGGAAAGGGGCCTGATTATGACCGGCCCCGTGTACAAGACCGGCCAGTACCGCCACCTGGAACACCTGCGATTCCACAAACCCTTCAGGAAACAGAAACAGGGCGGTGCCGCCCCATACAAGGGCTGAGAGTTCGGTGCCGGTAAAATAGAGCCTGAACCAGAACCGTGGCGAGAACCGTTCACGATAGCGTGAATACATCCGTGCAATCATGATCCTGCACATGCAGACCAGGAACAGAGATATGATCCAGACAGACAACCTGCCGGTATCGAACACGGGTTCAAGCAGAAAGCACAGTACCAGACCCAGCGCCATGTTGGTAATCAGCGAACTGACCGGATCATTCAGGACATACTTGATGCGCTCGGCAAAGAGAAACCGCATCCTCTCATTGCGCCCGGATGTCTTATCCGATACTGTTTCCATGCTCCCAGCACCCTCGTTAAAGCGATTCTTCAACCTTTGTCATCCACAAATGTATGTATCGGGAAAAATACCTGCCAGGTTAACTGAGGCGCGAGAAAATGGCGGTGATCAATACACGCTTCAATACCAGGACACCCAGGTATTGTAGAGCAGCACCACACAGGGGGGGTAACCAAAATCGTACCATGAGTATATGATTTTCCTACAACAAATTCATAACATGTCTGATTTTCCTCCTTCCTGAACAGCAGTATGAAATGATCCGCCCATAAGGAGGGGTATATATGGTGGGATTCATTACCGGATGCAGTATTATCATCGTTATGTCTATAGCGGCCCTCATTATCGATTCGAAAAGGGATCGCACAATCATTGACAACTTTGCCAGTGAATACAAGAAGATGTTGGAGCAGGGCCTGGTTCCCAGACGGAGAAGAAGTTATTAACAGTCGCTTATATCAGGCGGCGTAGACAATTGAACATCCGCTGCGCACCTTTAAGGTTGCGTCTGAAGAACCGCATTTCATACCTATAGATATCAGCAGTGCACCTGTCCCGCAGGTGTACAAGACGAGGTCTCTCGATATACGATATTTTAATTTGTTTGCTATTGGCATCAGTATGTAGTAACAAGCCCCGAACTATCCAAAGGAGGCCTTGTGCCATGAACCTTTACGTGGGAAACCTCCCATACAAAATCACTGAATCGGATCTGCAGGGCCTTTTCAGCCCGTTTGGCGAGGTAACAACTGCAAAAATTATCAAAGACAATTATACCGGCCAGTCTAAAGGCTTTGGTTTTGTAGAGATGCCGGACAATTCCGAAGGTCAGGCTGCCATGAAAGAATTAAACGGCAAGCCCGTCCAGGGACGAGAGATTATTGTTAACGAGGCGCGTCCGCAAAAGAAGGGGCCAGGCGGGAGAAAACCTCGGCGCTGACAGAAACGAATTTCCTTCTCATCTCTCTTTATATCTGATCATTGGTCACACATAAAAAACATTGCATATAAAGGATGGCACATAAATGAACACAACAAAAAAAAGATTATATAGTATTGCGTTCAGCATTATCCTGGTTGCTTCAATGTCATTGGCAGCCCATGCTGAAACAAAGAAAGGAGAGGAACCTATGACGATTACTTCAGGCAAGACAGTTTCAATAGAGTATACCCTGACGCTTGAGAACAAGGAAGTTGTCGATTCAAATGTGGGCGGAGAACCCTTGACCTTTGTCCACGGATCCAACCAGATTATTCCCGGGCTGGAAACAGCTATGGAAGGGATGAAGGTGGGCGACACCAAGAAAGTAACGGTCAATCCCGAAGACGGCTACGGCCCCGTCATTCAAGAGGCTATTATCGAAGTGGAAAAAGATCAGCTTCCCGAAGGCGCACGCAAGGTGGATGCACTGGTCCAGGCTCAGGGCCCCGACGGACAGATGCTTCGCGGGCAGGTCACTGAATTGAAGGACGACAAAGCAATTGTTGACTTCAACCATCCCTTGGCAGGAAAAACTCTGTTTTTTGACGTAAAAGTACTCGATATTCAATAGTCTTTTTTCTGTTAAACCTTATAAAAAACAAAACCGGGCATGGTTTCACCTTTTCATGTGTCATTGAATGCTGGGATCATGTCCTATTTTCTTCCTGAATGTCCCGGATCTGTTCGGTTCACAGGGCATGCCTTTGAAATCTAAAAAGATGTGCCTGCCCAAAGCTGGTTGCACCAGGCACCTCAGAATAATACCGGTCCTCTGCTCCATTTTTCTACACAACCCATGGCATCCCCCTATGACAAATAGCTCTAACGTGATAAGTAGTTAATGTTCAAATCACACAAGGAGCCATGATTATGAAAGGATGGAAAGAGGAGGAATTCAGGAACACGGATTTGATGGCACCGTGCGGTCTGTATTGCGGTCTTTGTGGGGTGTACATAGCGACAAGGGACAACAACGAGAAATTCAGGAATGTCATGGGAAACCTTTACGGGACTCCGCCGGAAGAAACCAGGTGTCTCGGGTGCATGCAGGCTGATCCGCCGAAACAGCTCTACGGCTGGTGCAAGCTGTGTACGATACGCGATTGCGTAAAGGAGAAAGGGTTCTACTCCTGCCACCAGTGTGAAGACTGGCCCTGCGAGATGATTAAGAACTTCGGCCTGGCAACAGGCAGGCGCGTGATGGAACGGACCATCCCCATATGGCGTGAGAAGGTGGCTTTGCACAGTGACGAGGAGGGAAGCGTTGAGTGGGCGCGATCGGAATGCGAACGGTACCATTGCTCCTCATGCGGAAGCCCGCTGTTTAGGGGGGCACAGCGCTGCAGG
>DAISYU010000017.1:11270-15522 GCA_036825155.1 Thermodesulfobacteriota bacterium
GATCTCGTGGCCGATGCCGTATGAGCTGTGCAGACCACATTGTCAAGCTCGGCCAGTCCCCGGGCCATATCGGGCTCGAATTCGTAGACGTCGAGGCCTGCCCCTGCGATGATGCCATCCTTGAGCGCATCCACCAGCTCTGCTTCATGGATTATCGGCCCTCGTGCGGTATTGATGAGATATGCCGTGGATTTCATCCGCCGGAACTCGTCCCTGCCGAACAGATGCCTCGTCTCCGGCAGCAGGGGGACGTGGATACTTATATAATCCGAAGAACCGAGCAGTTCTTGGAAGGAGACCCTGCGGGCTCCAAGCTCATGCTCAAGAACAGGGTTTGAGACCCTGTCGGTATAAAGGATCTGCATATTGAACCCCCTGGACTTGAGAGCCATGGCCATGCCGATCCTCCCGGCACCGACGATCCCGAGGGTGCTGCCGGTTATGTCCCCTCCGATGAACTGCAGCGGGCCCCAGCCCTTCCAGGTTCCGGAGCGCATCGCCCGGTCGGATTCCACTACCCTTCTGGATACGGTCAGGAGAAGTGCCCATGCCATCTCGGCGGTCGCATCGGTCAGCACATCAGGGGTGTTGGAAACCGGTATGCCCCGCCTGGTGGCTTCTGCCAGATCAATATTATCGAATCCAACGGCATAGTTGGCAAAGCCCTTGATGCCTCTGGCCTCATCCATGACGCGCGCATCGATTTTATCTGTCAGCAGACAGATCACTCCGTCCCTTCCCTTTACAGCCTTCAGGAGTTCCTCTGAAGTGAGCGGGCGATCATGGGGATTTACTTCCACCTGTGCCGTTTCCTCCAGAAGGTCGATCCCTTCTTGAGGGATCATGCGGGTAACATAGATACACGGCCTTTTCATATCTCAACCCCCCGGTGTGGATCTGCATTAAAAATCTTTTCCTCTTCTCTTGGTATATTCCATGGATGCAATTATTACTAGATATATGATCTCACCATCTCTGAATAAAACGATCCCTATGCAAACACAAATTGCACAGGCCATAGAAGAAGCCGGGGCTCAGGATCTCCGGATAAGATCACGCAAGGCATTGAAAACCCACATTATCCAGCATGCGCAAAACTACGGCTTCAGCCTCTTCATCCATCCGGTATACGGCTATGACGAACTGATGGTAAGGACCAGGATCAAACATGCCCGAAGGTACGGAAATGAACCCACAACCAAATACCTGGTAATCTCCCGTGCATTCGTTCGAAACCTGTACCGGATATACAGGAAGTGGCCTGAACTTGGTGAGTTGTTCCTGAAGACGGCATTATTGCATGAATATAAACACCTCCATCAGGATATTGGCCCGAAAGAGAATCTTGACGCACGCGAGCATGAGGCAAACGCCTTCATGATTGAAGAATCAGGGTGGCCGGGGCTCATTGTCTCTGTATGGTACTATACCCTGCGCAGAGAGACCAGACTGCTTGACCGTCTGTTCGGCAAACCTCCATCGCTGGACAAAGACGAGATTCTCAATCGGACAGTCAACTGCATAGAGATGATCTACTACGACATCATTCCGCCTGAGCTCTACGATGAGGTGGCCGAAGATGTTTTCTGGCTGGAATGTACATTTCAGCGTCACCGCAAGAGATAACAAACATTTTATCCTGTGCGGCATTCATCCCTTGGCGGGGAGAAGCGTTGAGATTGAGATCTCGCAACTCCATGAAAGATATGGTAAACCTTTGAAATACATGGGAGGGTCTATGAAACAGAGATGTTATCAACACCGGCTGGCAATGTTCTGCATAGTATTCTTCATGCTTGTTTCGTTCGGCAATGCATGGGGGGCCTCGGAAAAAAGCCTTTCTGACGGCCAGAAGGTCTATGTATCCGTGTATTCCAACATCTACTACGGAGATCGGAGCAAACCCTTCAATCTGGCTGCGATGTTGTCCGTGCGCAACACTGATCAGAAATACCCGCTCACCATACTCCAGGCATCCTACTATGATTCGGAGGGATCATTGGTGAAGGAGTATGTGAAAAATCCCATACGACTTGCCCCCATGGCCTCGACTTATATCTATGTCAAGGAATCGGATACCTCCGGAGGTTCAGGCGCCAATTTCATCGTGCAATGGAAAGCAGACCATATGATCAATGAGCCTATTATCGAGTGTCTCATGACTGGTCTTGCAGCGGGCCAGGGGATATCGTTCATCTGCAATGGCAGGGTGATCGAGGAACACGATTAGCCCGCCTGCTCTCGACCGGCGATGAAGTTTTCTGTTCCGCCTGAAGAACTCATGCAGCCCTAAGATTCTGCCCGGGCAAGTTCCTCCAGTGCATGGCGGTCATGTATCCTGATTGTGCGCCCGTTCACACTCAGGACCCCGTCGCTGCTGAGTTTCTTGAAGACCCTAGACAGGGTTTCGGGGCTGGCGCCCAGGATCTTGGCCAGCTCACGCTGAGAAAACCCGAGTTCAAGCACATCCGGGTCCCTGTTCTGTTCTCCCGAATGCACCAGAAACGTTGCAAGACGCTGGGGAATCTCCTTTAAGGAGAGGGACTCGATGAGATTGAGCGACTGCTTGAGACGCCTGGAGAGCACGAGGATCATGTTGAAGAGCAGGGACGGTTCCTGCCGCGCTACATCCTCTAAGACATCGGAGGGGAACATGATGATACGGGTGTCATCGAGGGCCATGGCGCTTGCAGGTGAGAACTCATCCGTCAGGGATGTCAGGCAGAAGGGTTCACCCGGGCCGAAGAGAAAGATCGTCTGTTCCTTGCCGTCGAGTGTGGACTTGAATATCTTCACCCTGCCCCACACCACGAGGTAAAACGCCTGGGCCTCCTGCGTGTCGACAAAGATGGTCTGACCCGGCGCATAGCTTTTTTCCCGCGCACTTGCAGCCAGGATCTCCAGCTGTTTTTCCGGCAGCCCGTCAAAAAGCGGTATATGTTTAACAATGTCCCGTGCATCCATAGCTTTTAATTTTTTGTAAATCCGTTGATATAGGTCAATGCCAGCCCATCGCAAATGTACGATAGTTCCTTGTGCCGGATAGTACCAGAAAACGCAAAAAAACAACAGGGAGGATGTAGCGATGATAACACTGACCGACAGAGGAAAACAGGCACTGAGAAAATACTTCAAGGATAGAGACATCTCTGCCATGCGGGTATATATGACCTATGGTTGAGGTGGTTCGCAACTGCGCCTGGCTCTGGATGAGCCAAAAAAAGACGATCATGTTTTTGCAGTTGAAGAATTCCGGTTCGTAGTAGATAAAGAACTGAATGATTTTGCAGGTGAAATTGTCATTGACGGGTCATCCATGGGGATTGAAGTATACTCCCTTAAGAACCCGAATGTCTCGACGGGTTCCTGCTCGATCTGATGAGGAGGCATCCCAGACGATGAACAAACTCCTGCCGCGTGCGGTAGATAATCACTACAGGAGGATATGAATGAGCGATAAGAAAAACGGTATCTCAAGAAGATCATTCCTGAAGGCTGCCGGAGGAGTCACCATTGCGGCAGGCATGGGTATCCACATGCCTGCCCATGCAAAGAAACCCGGCGCATATGCAACCCTGATCGATCTCAGCCTCTGTGACGGCTGTCCGCACCTGGATACACCGGCATGCGTGTCGTCCTGCAGGGCTAAAAACATCGAACGGATTCCGGACCCCGTGGATCCTATCCCGGATCCGTTTCCCCGGGGCAAGATCGAGGACTGGTCAAAAGACAAAGATGTTGTGGGCCGGCTCACCCCGTACAACTGGCTGTTCATTCAAACAGCCCAGGTGGAACAAGACGGGGTGAAGAAGACCGTGCACGTGCCAAGACGCTGCATGCACTGCGACAACCCGGCATGTGCCACCATCTGCCCGTTTGCCGCCAACCACAAGCATGCAACCGGGGCCGTGGTCATTGACAAGGACCTGTGTTTCGGCGGTGCAAAGTGCAGGACCGTATGCCCCTGGGATATCCCCCAGCGCCAGTCGGGAGTAGGGATCTATCTCGACATTACCCCAACCCTGGCGGGAAACGGGGTGATGTTCAAGTGTGACCTCTGCCAGGACAGACTTCTCCAGGGCAAGAACCCTGCATGCGTCGATGCATGCCCACAAAAGGCCATGCTCATAGGTCCCCGAGAAGAGATCTACAAAGAGGCTCATAGAAGGGCCGAAGAGATGAACGGCTCTCTCTACGGAGAAGAGGAAAATGGCGGTACCTCGACACTGTATGTCTCGCCCATCCCCTTTGA
>DAISYU010000017.1:15622-42694 GCA_036825155.1 Thermodesulfobacteriota bacterium
AGGAAGAAAAGGAACCCCTTTCATAAAGATGCACGATGCAACCGGGCAAGGTCCCGGCTGCATCGTACTCCGTGAGCTTGCCCGCACGCAGTATCGAACGTATTATTTCCAGTATCTGTATCATGTACGGATCAGGCCGCTGATATATGGATGAACCGGAAAAAATGGGCTATGCACCGCTTTCCTCCCTCCCCCCGTTTATCCTGGGGACGGCCACAATCCTGCTTATCGTTTTGAACACCCTTGTCTGGTCAGTTCCCGGATACACCATGGCCCTGGTAAAATTCATCATACGAAGACCGGGACTCCAGCCCGCCATCAGCAGGATTCTCATCTGCATCGTTGAATGCTGGCTTGCCGGGCTCATGTCGATACAAAACCTTACCCAGCATATTTCATGGGACATCGAAGGGCTGGATGGACTGAACCGGAACGGGCGTTATTTCATTATCTGCAACCACCAGTCCTGGACAGACATCATGGTGTTGTTGAAGGTTTTTCACAAACGCATCCCCTTCATCAAGTTTTTCCTCAAGAGAGAGCTCTTCTGGCTGCCCATCTTCGGGACGGCCTGCTGGTCCCTTGATTTCCCCTACCTCATGCGTTATTCAGAGGAATATCTTCTGAGGCACCCCGACATGAGAGGTAGAGATCTCGAGACCATCGCAGCGTTATGTGAGAGGTACAAAGATCAGCCGATTGCCATTTTGAACTTTCTCGAGGGAACGAGATTCACCACCAATAAGCAGCAGGACCAGCTGTCTCCATACCGTCATCTCTTAAGACCAAGGGCAGGAGGTCTTGCAACAGCACTGTTTGTCATGGGAGGAAGTATTCGGACGATGATCGATACAACCATTGTCTATCCCGAGAGACGCTGCAGCTTTATAGATTTCCTCACCGGCAGCATCGACCGTGTCACCGTACGCATACGGATCAGGGAGATCCCCGCATACATCCTGCATGGCGACTATCGTGACGACCCGAAATACCGCAGCGCGGTCCAGGACTGGGTGAATGATCTCTGGCTTGAAAAGGATGTACTCATGGGCGAGATCACGGACGGAGACCGGGGTAGCTGCTGAGCGCGCATACAGGTAGCGTCCCCCATGTGTCTAGAAACGCTTGAGCGGACAGCCTTGTTTGGTGTACTAAAGGGATGATACGATGTCGAATAAAGATTATCCCACAACCCAGGCAGTCAGGTTTTTGAGACAGAAGAAGATTCAGTTTGCTGCAAAGCCTTACCCCTACGTGGAACACGGAGGCACCCGCCAGGCAGCCGTTACCCTGGATGTGCCGGAGCATATGGTGATAAAGACCCTGGTGATGGAGTCTGAAGACAGACGTGCCTTCATCGTGCTCATGCATGGTGACTGCGAGGTATCGACAAAACAGCTTGCACGTCAGCTCGGGGTCAAGCGCGTAGCCCCTTGTGATGAAAAATCCGCTGAAAAATATACCGGATACATGGTCGGCGGCATAAGCCCCTTCGGCACCAGGACGCGGCTCCCCGTATATGTGGAGAAATCCGTCATGGACCTTGAAAAAATATGTATCAACGGCGGCAGACGCGGGTTGATGATAGAGATCGATCCGGCAGTCCTGATACAATCGCTTGCAGCAAAACCGGTAGAAGTTGCCATCAGGTCATAGCATAAAAGCATCAGGGGTATGGAGGTATGCAGATGGAAAATATGTCCCTGTCTACATTGAACAATCCGAATCTTCTTGAAATCAACACGGTGCTCTTCCTGGGCCGGCTGCAGGAAGAATACGGGGAAGAGATAACCCTGGGCACCCTCCCGCAGGAGGTATGGAAATCCCTTGCCCGCAGTGGATTTGATCTCCTGTGGTGCATGGGCATGTGGGAACGCTCAAAAGGTTCCAGGACAAGCGCGCTCTCAGAGGACGGGCTGATCAAGGACTACGAAACAGCCCTGCCCAATTGGCGCGAAGAAGACGTGATCGGCTCCCCGTATGCAGTGTACTCCTACCGTCTTGACCCCCGGTTCGGCCCGGAGGATGACCTCAAAAAACTCAAGGACAGTCTGAACAGGGAAGGGATCGGGCTTATCCTGGATTTCGTCCCCAACCACCTGGCGCTCGACCATCCCTGGACCCTGTCCAATCCCGGGTATTTCATCCATGCGGAAACGGGAGAGACCAGCAGCAGCCCGGACATGTTCTTTACCACGAAAAAGGGGAATGTCCTTGCGCACGGAAAAGATCCGTACTTCCCCTCATGGAAAGACACTGTCCAGCTGAATTATTTTTCCCAGGATGCAAGAATGGCTCTGATCGAAGAACTGCTTCGAATCGCACACTTCGCTGACGGGGTGCGCTGCGATATGGCCATGCTCGTTTTGAATAGCGTGTTTGAAAAGACCTGGGGACCGTTTGTCAAAGACACCCCGAAACCTGCGCAGGAATTCTGGGCTGAGGCCATCGACCGGGTCAAACAGCTCTATCCGTCCTTCATCTTCATTGCAGAGGCGTACTGGGATCTGGAATGGCAGCTCCAGCAGCTGGGCTTTGATTATACCTATGACAAGAAGCTCTATGACCTGCTCGTGAACGCACCTGCCCAGCAGATACACGATCACCTGTGGGCAGAGTCGTCCTATCAGAACAGATCAGTGCGGTTCATCGAGAATCACGACGAAAAAAGGGCCGCAGCTGCCTTCGGCAAGGAAAAATCGACTGCAGCAGCAATTATTGCCGCAACAATCCCGGGGCTGCACTTCTTCCACGACGGTCAGATGGCGGGAACAACCCTGAAGCAGCCGGTCCAGCTTAAGCGACAGTGGAAGGAAACCCCTGACCGAAGACTCTGCCGGTTCTATGACCGCATGCTGGGCTATATAAATCACGACCTGGTCCGCCGGGGCACCTGGAAGCTCATGGATCCGGCCCCTGCCTGGGAGAGCAACCAGACTTACAGGAATCTTCTGTCCTGGGTATGGTATGGAGATGACCGGTTCAAACTTGTCGTTGTCAACTATTCCCCGGACCATTCCCAGGGCAGGATCTATCTGCCTCGGGATCTGATGACCAAAAACCCCATGGTGTTCTTGGACGTGCTGACCGATGCGCAGTATGAACGGGAGCCGTCCAATCTCATCTCCTACGGATTGTATATCGACCTGAAACCATGGCAGGCACATCTGTTTGACCTTGCCTGATGAAACCATCACCGTGAGCTCTGCCCTGACCTGATATCGATGTAACACTGAAGATCTTTTTCCTGCCTCTCTTGACTTTCTTCAGCCGGAAATTAATTCTTACTTATATACTTATATTGTGTTTTTCTTTTTATGAAGTCTCTGTGGAATGGTGATTCTTTAACAGGTGATGTTATTTTCTATGTGATGAAAATCTGCAGGAAAAAATTTACTTACACCAAGAGAGTATGTGGGAGGAAGGCAAAATTTTTTGGTTTTCACCCGCATAGACGGAGTCTTTCTGATCATCAGCATCATCCCTGAAAACATGGTGCGCCATCTATTCCTTTAATGATTCATTTCAGTTATGAACTGTTTACACAATCGGGATTGTTTCGTTGTCCGCCGGGGCGGATTCACCGCGCTGACCGCCGTGGTACGTATACGAAGTTCTCTGAAAGAAGATCAAGGAGGTTGAAATCCCTGTCATGATCCCTATGCTGATCAATTTCCCCGAGCCCATGTACAAGATGAGGCTCGCATCGCTCAAGGATGATACGGAGACTACACTCATGGACCTTCAGACCTCCGGCATGCTGCACGTGGAACCTGCCGGGAAACTTTCATCTCAGGAGCAGGATACAATCAGGGTCTTAAGGGAACAGGTCTCGCTTGCCCTCTCACGTATCCAGGATATCCTCTCGGCGCTTCGGGGAGAACGGGAGATCCTGGTACCTGAAAGTACCCCCACCAAGACTACCATGGAGATGGTATCCCTGATCAATGAGATCCATGCCCGGTATCTCACGCTCTCAAAGGATCGCACGGCCCTCCAGGAGAGGATATCGGATATTGCATCCCTGATCCGGTACCTTTCTCCCCTGGCTGCAAACGTTGATCTCTCGTTCGAAGACCTCAACTACAGCGGGGAATACCTGTTCACAAAGGTCCTGGTTTTCTCTGCAGAGTCGCACAAACAGTTTCTTGCCAAAGCCTCACCCGGCCTTATCCAGAACATCTCTGCCGAGGTGGCAGGTGAGACTGTCACCCTGATTGTTGCACGGACAGACCAGAAGAAAACCATCATGAAGCTTGCCCTCGACCTGGGGGCCATGGAGCTGCGGCTGCCTGACAGGGAATGGACCCTGAGCAGGTTCTTTAAGGAGCATCGAACGCTTCAGGAGGACCTCGCAGGCGAGATAGAAGAGATCGACGGGCAGCTTGAAACACTCATAGAAGAAAACCTCGACGATACGGTTTACTTCCGGGAGGTTCTTTCGCAGAATCACGACCGCCTGCTGGTTCTCGAACAGCTCTCCTACCTCCACTATGCAACGGTTATCGAGGGATGGGTGCCGGTGAGCCGTGCAGACGAAATGAGATCATCTCTTGAAGCCTCCAAGGAGTACCACTTCCTCGAGATGATCGAGCCGGAGGAAAAGGAAGAACCTCCGACAAAGCTCAAGAATCCTCCCATAATACGGCCGTTCCAGGTTATCGTGAACCTCTTCAGCATTCCCAGGTATGGTGACTGGGACCCCACTCCGGTGGTGGCATATTTCTTTGCCTTCTTCTTCGGCCTGATGCTCAACGATGCCATCTATGCACTGGGGCTCCTTGCGGTAACCCGGTTTTTCCTCGACAAGCTTGTAGACGACCCCGCCTCGCCAAATGTACACCTCTTCAGAAACGTTCTCTATATCGGCGGAACGGTCGGGCTGATCTTCGGCCTGTTAAGCGGCACGTATCTCGGTGATTTTCTCAATAAGTATTTCGCCATCAACCTGGAGAGCCTGGCCATGGCCACCTGGGTACAGAAACAGCTTTCCGATCCCATAACCTTTATCGTGATCGCGCTGATCGTCGGGATAATCCACGTGAATACCGCGCACATACTCTCCCTGATCAGGGGTGTCCGTGAGAAGAACATCGGGCTGATATTGAGCAAGATCGGGCTCTTCATCACCGAGGTATTCGGCATCCCCTACCTGTTCTGGTCCCTGTTGAATATACCCCTGCTGCCCGTTGATGCCCAGGTCTATGCGTCCTTCGCCTATCCGCTCGCAACCGGCCTTGTCCTGATCGTGATCAGTGCATTCATGCAGATGGGCTACCTCGGTGCGCTCTTCTGGATCTTCGACCTGACCGGCATTCTGGGTGACATCATGTCCTATTCACGGCTGGCTGGGGTCGGACTGGCAACCTACTACCTCGCCTCTTCGTTCAATCTGCTTGCCGACTGGTTCTCCTCCATCCTGGCCGGGATCATACCGGGCATAGCCGGCTTTATTGTGGCATTTATTGTTGGGACTGTTCTGTTGGTTGTTCTCCATACCTTCAACATGCTCCTGAGCAGCCTTGCCGCCTTTATCCATTCCTTAAGACTATGCTTCGTGGAATTCCTGATGAAGTTCTATGAAGGCGGCGGACGAGAATACGCGCCGCTTATGGTGCGTCATTACAAGAAGGTAGTGGTAGGTACGAGATCATAAAGTGAGGTGAAAATATGAATGAATTACAGGCTTTGGCCACTATAGGAGGTTCTCTTGCGTTAATCGGCGGTCTGGCAGGCTCAGCCATCGGCATCGGCCTGGCAGCAACAGCCGGTGTGGCGACCCTGTCCGAAGATTCCGGACAGCTCAGGAATGTGGTCGTTCTGGCATCGCTGCCTATGACTCAGACCTTTTACGGTCTCATCATCTTAATCATCATCCTCACTGTCGTCATTCCCAATATGCCGACTTCGGGCAGTGCAGGTCTCGCCGTTGCCGCTGTCGGCACCATGGGCGGGGCTGCCGAGCTCTTTTCCGCCATCTTTCAGGGATCGGTCTGTGCCTCGGGCATAGCGCTCCTGCCCAAGACAAGGGGCCAGATCCTCACCTCTTCCATGATGCTCGCGGTATTCGTTGAGCTCATCGGGGTCTTGGGCCTCGTCTTTGTCATCATGGCGTTCAGCATCCTGAAACTCATGTAGCCATGCTGACACCGGCAGTATAGCCAACCCGGACGGCAGGGAGGCTTTGCCGGAACATGCCCGGCATGAAGACAGCCGGGAAACCGGATATAGGCTTTAAGGAAAATCCTCAGGCAAGATACCAGGCCTGCGGAGAAAAACCACAGGGACAACTCGTATAAGATCATACCCGCACCGCTGCGGGAAAGGGTGATTCCATGGAAGCTGAAAAGATTCGACAGGCAATTCTCAACAAGGCCGAGCAGGAGGCGGCGGGCATAGTTGAAGATGCCCGGGCTAAGGCAGCGGACCTCATCGAAAAAGCTGAAAAGGCCAGAGACCTCAAGTTCGAGCAGATCAAAGACAGGATCCTGGCCGAGGCAAAGCAGGAATCCGATAAGATCCTTGCAAAGGGAGCTGTTGATGCCCGCCTCACGGTTCTGAAACAGAAGGATCTGCTCTTGAAGAAGGTTATCTCTCAGGTCAAAGAGGAGCTTGCAAAGAATCCAACGATGCCGCAGACCTGGACAGGACTGATCCATGAGGTTGTATCCGGACTGGACGATTCTCACAAGATCAGGTTCCGTGTGGCGTCAAAAGACATCGATGCCATCAAAAAGATCGTTGCAGACAATGACGAACTCGGCAAACAGATCAAGGAGATCTCAGAGGTGGACTGTCTTGGCGGGCTCCTTGCCGAGGATACCCAAGGCAAGGTCAGCATCGACAACACCTATGATACCAGGCTCGAAATGCTCCTGACCAAGATCCTGCCCGAGATCGGACAGAAGCTCTTCAGTGACGGTGCCAAGTGAATCAGGTAAGCCCGAGCTATGCATTCGCCACCGCCCTCTTCAAGGCTGAAGAGGCAAAGGGCATCACAACTGCCATGATGAAAGATGCCCTCCAGAAATCGACCATTGACGATGCAGTCACTGCAATGAAGGGTTCCTCCATCGGGCTGCATCTGGACAAGAACGCGGTAAAGACATTTGATGAAGCAAACCGCTTCCTCCAGACCTACATCGATGAGAGCCTTGATCGTATGCTGAAGTTCCGCTCGCCCCCTGAAATGAGACGCATCGCATCGATGTATATGGAGAAATTCGACGTATTCAATATCAAGATTGCACTCAGACGGCTCCTTGCAGAAGACGAAGCCCCGTTCATCCAGGCAGGAAGAATCCATAAGGAAGGTCTCTTAGGCGAACTGTCAGCAGCACGCAGTATCGAGGACATTCAGTCCCTGCTGTTGCGATGCGGATTGAAGGCATATGCCGGCATCGTAGAGGAGCTGGTGGAAATAGATACGAGAATGGAGGCAAAGGCGGAAAGGGATCTCGAAGAGGCCTATTACTCGCAGCTTAAAAAACAGCTCTCCCGCATGGACGATTCGGACGTGCTTGTAAAAGCGCTGGGCATCATGATCGACATCACAAACCTCCGCATGGCGGTGCGTTCTGTCTTGACGGAATCATCAACTAAGGTCGAATCGTATCTCCCGGGAGGAGAGTTGTTTTCGCCCGAGAGGCTCACTGCACTTGCTGCGCTCAAACCGCCTGAGATGGTGGCCCAGCTTGAATATACCAAGTACGCACAGATGATACGGGATATCGTCAAAGACTTTGAAGCACAAAAGGATATCCGTGCCATTGAACGGATCAGCGATATCCACCAGATCAGATCCTTAAAGGAACTCCTCTCGCCAAAGGTGTTTTCACCGGCCATGGTACTGGCCCTGGTCACGGTAAAGGAATGGGAGACGCGCTCGGTACGGCTGGTCCTCAAGTCTGTTTCCGATTCACTCCCGATATCAGAGGTAGCAAACTACCTCGACATGTAGACTATGAAAAACGATCAGGATCTAACAATTGCAATGATCGGCACCGCCGATCAGGTCACCTTCATGCGCATGGGCGGCATCGGCGCATGGCGGATTATCCGGGAAGACGGCAATATCGCCGAACAGGTACGTGCCGCATTACTTGATCTCAGCCAGGACGCCTCCATCGGCATCATTGTCATACCTGAGGAATGGAAAGGATACGTGAAAGATATCCTCGAAGAGAGCTCGGCCTCCAAAAAAACAGTCCCGGTCATTGTGGAAATACCTACCCTCTTTGATCAGGGAGCGGAGAGCATAAAGGAATTTTATCAGTCGTATGCCAAGAAACTAATCGGGTTTAGCATTGAAATCTAGGTGTATTCATAAGGAGATGACACATGGGTAAGATCTGGAAGATCTCGGGACCCGTGGTGATTGCGGAGGATATGCGCGGCTCCCGTGTCTATGAGGTTGTTGAAGTGGGGGATATCCGGCTCGCCGGTGAGATCATCGGTCTGGAGCAAGACAAGGCCGTGATCCAGGTCTACGAAGATACAACCGGGCTGAAGGTGGGTGAACCTGTGGCCAGAACCGGTGAGATTCTCATGGTGGAACTCGGGCCCGGCATCGTGGGGAGCATCTTCGATGGTGTCCAGCGGTCCCTGGTAAGCATGAAGGACGATATCGGGGACTTCCTCTCCCGGGGTGCACGGACATACCCGCTGGACCGTGATGCCAAGTGGCATTTCACGCCTGCCCTCTCAGCGGGTGAGACGGTCATGGAAGGAGACATCATCGGCACTGTCGCTGAAACAGGCCTTCTGGAACACAGGATCATGATCCCCATAGGGACACAGGGGAAGCTCCTGGAGATTCATGAAGGGGACTTCACTATAGAGGAGAGCGTTGCCGTGGTCTTAGACGGGGAGAAAAAGAAGGACATCTTCCTCATGCAGCGCTGGCCTGCGAGAAAGCCGAGGGTATACGCACAGCGGCTGAATCCCGGCAACCTGCTCGTGACCGGAACGAGGATCATCGATTACATGTTCCCCCTGGCGCTGGGCGGAAAGGCGGCCATCCCCGGCGGATTCGGAACAGGCAAGACCGTTACCCTGCAGCAGATGGCCAGATGGTCCCAGACGCATCTCAACCTCTATGTGGGCTGCGGGGAGCGCGGCAACGAGATGTCGGACGTCCTGCACAGCTTCCGCGAACTCAGAGATCCCCAGACCGATCGCCTCCTGCAGGAAAAGGAGATCTTTATCGCCAACACATCGAACATGCCTGTTGTAGCCCGGGAGATCAGTATCTTTATCGGGATCACCATTGCTGAATACTTCCGGGATATGGGATATGACGTCCTACTGGTGGCGGATTCCACCTCCCGCTGGGCCGAGGCAATGCGGGAGATTGGGGCCCGGCTCGAGGAAACCCCGGGGGAAGAAGGGTTCCCAACGTATCTCGGATCGAGACTCGCCTCGTTCTACGAACGTTCAGGCCGGGTCAGGTGCATGGGCAGTCCGGAAAGAACAGGCTCGGTAACGGTCATCGGTGCCGTGAGTCCTCCGGGCGCCGACTTCTCGGAGCCGGTTACCCAAAGCACGTTAAGGATTGTCGAGGCGCTCTATTCCCTCGATGTATCCCTGGCGAACAAACGCCACTTCCCCACCATCAACTGGCTGACGAGCTATTCTCTTTACGCCGATGCCACGAGGGAATGGTGGAACTCGGTAAGCCCTGAATGGTCGCCCTTGCGCGACACGGCGCTCAGGATCCTCCAGCAGGAAGCGGAACTCGAAGAGATCGTGCGCCTGGTGGGACCCGAGGCACTGCCTGAAGATGACAAGCTTATGCTCCTTGCATCAAAGATAATCAGGGAAGACTTCCTCATGCAGAGCGCATACCATCCCGTTGACACGTACACCACGCCCAAGAGGGCGCATACCATGCTGTCCACGATCATAAAATTCTACGAACTGGCCAAGGGTATGGCGGAAGGCGGAACCTCGGTAGCGGAGATTGCCGCCCTGCCGGTTGTACAGAGAATTTCACGAATGAAGGATATCCCGAACGAGGAGTTCGACACCTATATCGGCGAGCTTTTGGAAGACTTCGAATCAGCAGCGCCGGGGGAGGGGCTGAAATGAAGGCAGAACAGCTTTTCACACGTGAGACCAAGGCGATCTCCACGGCACGACGCTCACTGCTCATGATCGAGAGTATTCCCGGGATCAAATACAACGAGATCGTCGATGTCCGCCTGGGAACCGGGGAGATCCGCAGCGGCCAGGTTATCGAAGTGGGCAGGGAAACGACCATTGTCCAGGTATTCGAGGGGGTCAGCGAGGTGGACCTTCTGGAGAGTACGGTGCGCTACAAGGGCGAGGTCTTGAAGCTGCCGGTTTCGCTCGATATCCTCGGCAGGATATTCGACGGCAACGGCAAGCCTGTGGACAACGGTCCTGCCATTGTCGCCGATGACTACCTGGATATAAACGGATCCCCCATCAATCCTGCATCCAGACAGCCCCCCGCCGAGTTCATCGAAACCGGAATATCTGCGATCGACGGACTGAACGTCCTGGTCCGCGGCCAGAAACTCCCCATCTTCAGCGGCTCAGGGCTCCCCCATAACAAGATTGCATCGCAGATCGTCCGTCAGGCGGCACTGAAGGGCAAAGACGAATCGTTTGCCATTGTCTTCGGAGCCATCGGCGTCAGCTACGACGATGCAGCATACTTTATCAAAAACCTTGAAGAGACCGGTGCACTGTCCCGGTCGGTAGGATTTATCAACACCGCATCCGCGCCGGTTATTGAACGACTGTCCACCCCGAGGCTAGCCCTGACCGCTGCCGACTACCTGGCATGGGAGCATGGCATGCATGTTCTGGTGATCCTCTCCGATATCACGAACTACTGCGATGCCCTGCGTGAACTCGCGGCAATGCGGGGTGAGATACCCAGCAGACGCGGGTATCCCGGATACATGTATACAGACCTCTCCACCATCTACGAGCGGGCGGGCAGAATATCGGGCAAGGAGGGATCTGTTACCATCATGCCCATCCTCACCATGCCGGATGACGACATCACCCACCCCATTCCCGACCTCACCGGCTATATTACGGAGGGACAGATCGTCCTTTCCCGGGCACTTGAACGGAAGCGCGTCTATCCGCCCATCGACGTATTCCTCTCCCTGTCCAGGATGATGCGCGAGGGCATCGGGGAGGGGAAGACGAGGGATGACCACAACAATGTGTTCATGCAGTCGTATGCCGCATATGCAGAAGGAAACTACCTGCGGGAGATATCCACCGTCATCGGCGCAGAAGGCTTGAGCGAACGGGACAAGATCTACCTTTCATCTGCGGACTCCTTTGAACAGGATTTCATATCCCAGGGGGAATACGAGCGGAGACCGGTGGAAGAGACCCTGGCCACCGCGTGGAAGATCTTTTCAAAACTCCCGGTGGAGGACCTGAAACTCATCAGGCAGGAGTTCATTGACAGATACCTTCCCAGTAACCAGGAACCAGACAGCGAGGAGTAAGCACGAATGGCCACGAAGATACAGATTGCCAGGCCCACAAAGATGGAGCTTGCCAGGCTCAAGAAACGCCACAGGCTTGCGCTTCGAATCCAGAAGATCGTCAAGGACAGGCTCTCCATCCTGGTCATGGAATTTATCCAGACCATCAAGGAGAGCGCCCGGCTGCGCCTCAGACTCTATGAAGAGATGGCCCACGCCCACACCTCCTTTTCTCTGACTGCAGGGTATCATGGGTATGAGCCCCTGAAAAAAGAGCTCCTCGGCGCGGTGTCCGTCCTGAAGATCCGTGCCGAATCACGCAATGTGGCCGGGGTGAGAATCCCCATGTTTGAAAATGCCCAGGAATTCTCCCCCCACGATGAACTGCGCAATCCTCTGGATTATTCCGGTCATATGGAACATACGCAGACACTTGCCCACAGCTGCCTCGAAACATTGGTGGAACTGGCGGAACTCCAGAAATCCCTCGATCTGCTGGGTATCGAGATCAACAAGGTGAAACGGATCAACAATGCCCTGGAATACGTTGTCATCCCAAGCCTCTTCCTTACCATCAAGTATCTGAACATGAAGTTTGAGGAGCGGGACCGCGAAGAGGCGGCACGGCTCAAGAGGGTAAAACTGCTCATCGAACAGAGAGAGGCATATGCCTATTGATCAGGGGAAAGACGCGGCAATTGACGGATACCTTACCAATGAACTCAAGGCCGTGAATGCCCACCTGCCCCGCAGGAGAAAGACTCTCGCCCAACTCATGAACGAGGAACATCCCCATGTACTGTTGAATGACGGCACGGATCATCATTTCAGGAAAAAGGAGTTACGCCGCCTCGCCGGGATGATAACCGAAGAGGAGCAATCCCGCCTGCTGCTGCCCATGATCCTTGAAGTTCAGTCAGAGGCTGGAGATATCGTCGTCCACACGAAAGAGGGCATCGAGGCGAAGGTGTTCTCGGCAATTGCCGGAATGCCGCTGGTGGTACGCCATGATATCCTGCGAATATTCAAAGCCCAGGTGAGTACCCTCAGGTCTGAGCTGAAGACCACCACTCAGTATGTCTTCAGGCCCTGAAATCCCTGAAAGGCAGTAGCACCCGGATCTCACATGGAGATAATTTTTATTCTGAATTCAGCGTAGACCGCGATGGCGGATGAATAGATCCAAAGCATAAAGATCCTGATAGCAAAGGAGACCATCCATGCCGGAAGAGATGTACAGCACATTACGTACCATCGAAGGTGAGGCCGAAGGTATCATTGCCGAGGCCAAGTCCAAGGCACGGCAGATACTCGAAGAGGCCAGGAAGCAGTCCAAGGCCATAACCGCCCAGGAGTTCTCGACGGTCGAGATTGAAAAGGAGCGCGACAGGATAATCGAAGAGGCTCACAAGAGGGTATTGGAACTCATCGAGGAGGCAAAAAAAACAACTGTTGAGCTCACCGAGATCTTTGATTCCCGGTCCGCCGATGCCGTCTCTCTCATACTCAGGTACCTGCATGGCCAGGCCTGATGATTTTGACATTGGCACCATATGCCGTCTTAAATTTGCATACATCATGCATCGAAAAGGGCCCAACAGGCATCAAATGTATATAGGGAAAGCGCTCTTTAAAGATACCACCATATCCAAAGGCGCTCATGGTCGGGGTCAGCTGCCGGAGAAAAGATTCTAGGAGGGGTTATTATGTATTCCAAATTAGTAGAACTGATACAGGACCACTCGGAAGAACTGTCACAGCGTGTTTTAAAGGACATGCTCAGCAGGAAAGAGACCGAATCCTACAACAAGCTGCACAGAAAGGAGGTGTACCGTCGCATATACGAGGTGTACAGCAAACTGGGATTATGGCTCAGCAAAGACACGCCGAAAGACGACCTTGAGGAACACTACACACGGCTTGGAAAGAGACGTTATAATGAAGGCATCCCATTGAAAGAAGTGGTAATGGCTCTTCTGCTCATCAAGAGATATCTGTGGCTCTATCTCCTTGAAACCTATCTGTTCAAATCGACCTTTGAGATATACCAGAGTCTTGAGATGAATAACCGCGTAGTACTGTTCTTTGACCGCGCGATATACTTCTCTTCCATGGGCTATGAAGAGGCACACAAAGAAGCCGAAGAAAAGGCCAGACTCGCCCAGGAACTGGATTCAGAGGCTTCAGAACTTGTTCAGGCATAATCATTGTTTTATTAATACCCATAACTCAAGCAGGCAAAAGACTTTTATGTACAGCGTATAAAAGGAATACCGTTTTACAGTATTGTTATACCTATGCACCTCCCACAAGGCCCCGGCAACGGGGCCTTTTTTGTGTCTGAGATCGGCCTTGTGGAGGGGTATGCCGAACCTGCTTTAAGACCTCTCCTGCGATTATCTTTTCCTTCCCTGTCAGGGGAGAACACTTTCTATACTCAACCCTGTAGACAGGGATCAAAAACATCGTTACCTATTATACTAACGAGCACGTCATAATCCCCGAAAGAGATCCTGCAGGCACATGATGAAACAGGATCGGGGGTTTGGTTGTTATCATGATGAACCCTCTAGATGGAATACAGGAGGAACATCCATGCCGGAACTGATCGATGAAAAGACAAGGGCAGAGTTGATCAAGATCTTTGCCGGGCTCGTCTCCCCTGTCCGGCTCGTCTATTTTACCCAGGAACACGCATGCGCTGCCTGCCGGGACCAGGAGACCATGCTCAAGGCATTAGCGGATATCTCAGAGAAGATCACCGCCACAGTCCACGACCTTGTCGCGGATGTCTCTCTGGCACGCGAATACGGGATCAGCAAGGTCCCTGCCACGGCCATTCTCTCAGAGACAGACTACGGCATCCGTTTTTACGGCATCACTGCCGGGTATGAGTTCGGATCGCTCATCGAGGCCATCGTCATGGTCTCGAAAGGGGAATCCGGTCTCGATCCTGAGATCGAGACACTCCTCAAGCTCATTGACAAACCTGTACACCTGGAGGTCATGGTGACGCTCACGTGCCCGTACTGCCCGAAGATGGTTCATCTCGCCCATCAGATGGCGCTTGTAAATGAGCATATTCGCTCCGACATGGTTGAATCCTCTGAATTCCCACAACTTGTCCAGCGCTACGAGGTAAACGGGGTGCCCCGCACCGTTATCAATGAAAGGCCTGCCTTTGAAGGTGCGCTGCCCGCACTCGACGCAACTCTCGAGATCTTGAAGACGATAAAGCCAAAGGAATATGAGCGGATAGATGCGCAGATGCGCGAGGCAAGGGGCGAACGGTTTGCCACAATCGCCGCCCCGGACCACACCTATCAGACGATCATTGTCGGGGCAGGCCCTGCAGCTCTCTCCGCTGCGGTCTACGCATCGAGGAAGAACCTCGACGTCGCGCTCGTGGGAGAAAAGGTGGGCGGACAGATCACGAACACCGCCAGCATAGAAAACTGGCTGGGGATTCCTTCCATCAGCGGACAGGCCCTGGCCGAGGCCTTCCGCGATCACGCAGAGCGATACCCTATTGCCGAGATACTCGATGTGGCGGTGGAATCCATAGAGCTTCAAGACGGCGAGTTCCACCTCACAACCAAAAGCGGGACGATCTTCAGGTCCCACAGCGTTATCTACTGCGCAGGCAAGGAATACCGGAAGCTCGGAGTTCCTGGAGAGGACCGGTTCATCGGCAAAGGTATTGCCTTTTGTGCTACATGCGACGCACCGCTCTTTAAGGACAAGCGCGTGGCGGTCATCGGCGGAGGGAACTCGGCGTTCACGGCAGCACGGGACCTTCTGAGCTATGCGAGGGAGATCCATATCATAAACATCCTGCCGGACTTTCAGGCAGACCCTGTGCTCATAAAAGAGGTGGAAAAGGCCCGCCATGTAACCCTGCACCCGTCCATGCAGGTCAGAGAATTCACCGGCCGGAATCGATTGGGCGGCGTGCGTATTGAATCCAATGACGGGAAGGAACGATCGGATCTGGCCGTCGACGGGGTGTTCCTGGAGATCGGTCTCATTCCCAACACCGCCTGCCTGAAGGGATTTATCGAACTCAATGACCTGGGAGAAATCCCAACCAACAAAGATCAGTCGACATCGATCCCCGGATTCTTTGCCGCCGGAGATGTCACCGATGAGATCGAAAAGCAGATCGTGGTGGCGGCAGGTGCCGGCGCAAAAGCAGCCTTGAGCGCCTACAGTTACCTCCTGGACAGGGCCCTGCTTACAAGCGGACAGGCCGTGTAATTTCGTTTTTAGTATGGAGCTTGCTCCTTTAAGAAGGCAACCCGTTTGTTCGTTATCTCGTCTATGGAATTTGTCAGGGCCATGACATGAAATCCGCAATGCACGAGATATAACTCGGATCCAGGTATTTGTCTGGCTGCCAGCTGTGCATCCTCCACAGAGACATCGGCGTCATCTGTTCCATGGATAATCAGCGTGGGCGCCTGAATATCCTTCAGTGGGAGGTCTTTCACCTTCTGGAGCTGCGCTATATCGTTTTCCATGCCATCCTTGCGAAGCTCTCCCGGACTCATACTCTTCATCATATTCTTCAGCACCCCCACCCTGCGTTCATCTCTCATGATATCATCCATCAGTTTTTTCTGTGCATCCTTGTCCAGCGAACTTTCCATCTCGATCGTAGACATGCCAATGATCCGCGGGGCGATCTGCCCTGTAGAATCGGCGGCCCAAAGAAATGCATCGTCATACACAAGGTACCCGAAATACAGCTTCTCTCCCAAGTTATCAGAACTGATTTCCCATTTCCGGGTCACTGCACACTCAAGGATAAGGGCCCAGACTCTTTTCGGATATCTGACGGTAAAATATATTGCCGGCGGGCCGCCTGCCGAGTAAGCGAGCAAAGCAACACGAACAATGCCCAGGTTATCCAGAAGGGCTGCTGCTATATCTGCCTGTTCTTGAAATGTCCTGCCATCCTGAATAGGGGTACGGAGATATCCTGGCCTGGACCAGCTGATGATACGAAAGCCTTTACCAAACATGTCGCTGAACAGTGCTGCTGTCTGGTCATATCCCCCGGGGCCTCCGTGCATAACCATCACATACGGACCGCCTTCTCCATCGATGGTGTATTCCACCGGCCCGAATTTTGTATATATGATCCTGCTGCCGGCAAAGAGTTCCTTTATCAGGGACTCCTTCCACGTGATATACGGACCATAGTTCTCTCTGGCCCGCGCAAGGACCCGCCATTCGGGCAGTTCCTTTTCCCTGGCAGCCGAATCATAGATCTCCTGCTCGGTCATGCATGAAGTGGTGAGCAGAACAAAGAGAAAAAACAGTACCATGGTAAAACGAAAAACTATCTCTTTCACAATAAGCGACCTCCTGGAATACTGATGCGCGGTATTACAATTGCGTAGCTTGGTTTAAGCAGAATACAGAAATAATCTTTTAAAGAGATCCCTGCAGCAGGCCCGGCCCAGTCCATGTAAAGAAAATAAGAGGATTTAATGTATCGTCAAGTCAGTGCCATTTCAGGCAGTTACCAGTATCTATTCGTAAGAATTCGAGGTCAATGGTAATGAATATTAAAGATAATGAGGACTTAGGAATCTTGAAGAGGTCGCAGTCGTGAAGTTTTTTATTAGCCGTCCCTTCATGGAAGGGTGGTATTCAGGAACATCACGGGTTATAATTATACTTAAAAGATTTCAATATCATCAAAGGATGAATGCTATTGTGAGACGTGCGTTTCTGGGTATCTGGATTGGGTGCATGTCTATGATTCTTTTGTCTTCCGCCCTTCAAGCCCAGGATGAAATCCCCTCCCCGGCAGCTCCTGGAAGACCGAAAATCGGCCTCGTTCTGAGCGGCGGCGGAGCCCGCGGCGCGACACATGTGGGGGTGATCCAGGTCCTTGAAGAACTCCGTGTACCCCTCGATTACATTGCAGGGACAAGTATGGGCTCTATCATCGGAGGCCTCTACGCTACAGGGACCCCGGTAGACGAATTGGAGAAACTCACCACCCGGATCGACTGGGAGAAGATATTTTCTGATACCGTCCCGCGGCGCAATCAGTTTTATCGGGATAAGGCCGACAAGGAGAACTACCTGATAGATATTGAGCTGGATGCCCGGCAAGGCCTTGCGCTTCCCAGGGGGCTTATCCCCGGGAAAAAGCTCGACCTGACTCTGCGTGCGCTGACCCTCGGTGCAGGAAACGATTACAATGAGTTTCCCATACCTTTTCGGGCGGTGGCCACCGATATGGAGACCGGAGAAGAAGTGGTACTGGGCAGAGGCGATCTCGCCAGGGCACTGCGGGCGAGCATGGCGATCCCGGTGGCCTTTTCACCGGTGGAAATTGATGGAAGGCTGCTCGCCGATGGCGGCATGGCGAGAAATCTCCCGGTGGATGTGGCGCGTCAGATGGGGGCTGATGTGATTATTGCCGTCAACATAGGGACTCCTCTGTATACCCGCGATGACCTTGACAATTTCCTCGCTATAACGGACCAGACAACAGGTTTCCTCACAAACAGAAACGTTGACGAGCAGATCACGACACTCATGCCATCGGATATTCTTATCACGCCTGATCTCAAAGACATTACCACCGCAAGCTTCACCAGGATGAACCAGGCAGTGGAGATAGGCAGAAAAGCGGCGCTGGATGCTGCCGAAGAGCTGAGCAGGTATTCGCTCACCAAAGAAGAGTACCTCTCATTCAGGCAAGAACAGCTGAAGCGTTCAAAACGTCCCGACAAAATAGAATTCATCGAGATCAGGGAGACAGAGGTACTGAAAGCACACATCCTGAGCGGGTATCTGAAGCGGATCATGGAAAGGGCCAGGGGGAAACCTCCTGAAGCGGAAGTTCTTGCCCGGGACATATTCGAGATCTCCAAACGAGCCGATCTGGAGAATATCGATTTTCAGCTTGTCGAGCGAAATGGGAGACAGGGACTCATACTTGAACCCAGGGAAAAGGAACATGTCCAGCATACTATTGAAGCCGGTCTACAGTTGAGCAATGATTTTGAGGGCAATACTTCATATGACTTTCTCTTCAAATACACCATTACCCGAATAAACAGACTCGGGGCAGAGTGGAAGAACTCCTTCCAACTCGGTCAGCGGCGCAAGATCTTTACCGAGTTCTACCAGCCCCTCGAGACATCTGCATGGAGGCTCTTCGTTGCACCGTACGCCCAACACGATGCACATCCTTTCTATCTCTACGTGGACGATGAGAGGATCGCAGAGTATGAGAGAAGGGACCTGTTCGGCGGCGCCGACCTCGGTGTACAGCTCGCAGAATACGGAGAATTTCGTCTCGGTCTGCTGAAGGGCAGGACAAAGGTGAAACGAACCACGGGCGAACCCTCTCTCCCGGAAAACACGTTCGACATCGGTACGTACAAGGCGAGCTTTGTTCTCGACCAGCTGGACGACACTGGTTTCCCGAAAGAAGGCCTGCTTTTTGAGACAATATTTTATGCCGGACGGGTTCACCTTGGCAGTGACGAGAACTATGATGTGCTCAAGGCGCTCCTGGTAAAGCCGGTTTCCATTGGCCGAAGCACCGTCATCCCACGATTCAGGTGGGAATCGGTGCTCACCAGCACCGACGAGTTCAACCAGGACTTCTTCCTCGGCGGGTTGTTCGACCTGTCCGGCACGGCGCCCAACCAGCTCTACGGACAGCAGATCCTGCTCGGTGAATTCGTCTACACGTTCAAGCTGTTGAAGGAAAAGGTGTTCGGCAACGATCTGTATCTGGGGGCTTCAATCGAGGCGGGCAATGCCTGGGAGAAACGCTCGCAGGTAAGCACAGGGGATCTCATCTATGCCGGGAGTGCATTTTTGGGCGCCGATTCGATCATCGGCCCCATATACCTTGGCTTCGGCCATACCGATGAGGGTGACAGCGCGGCATATTTCTATATCGGAGCCCTCTTCTAGGTATCATCGCGCCTTTAAAGTAATGGTTGATCCGCCGGCAAGTCTCACAATCATACCGCCGTATCTCAATCACCCGATCATCTCAAAGATTTCTTTGACACTCACCAGTATAAGCTGATGGCAGCAAGTGCCCTGGCAAGAGTATCGATTCTGACCACACGGCAGGAATATCTCCCAATCCGTTCATTCTTGAATCTTGTTGCTGATTTAACCCGTCCGCTTATTATATATGAAGAAGTATTGGTACATATCAAATCCTTGGGAGAGACATGTGAAGACACTGAATCATACATACAAAAAAGAATTTGAGGCATTTCTGCAGAAGGAACAGCATCTGGCACTCATGGTAAGGAGCCGGGCAGAGAGGTGGAGAGAGACCAAGATAGCCGTGAGGCACAAACCCTATGGAACCTGGATCTCGTACACCTGGGCGGACTTCGGCGAACAGATCGACGCCGCTAGCAAGGGCCTGCTGGCCTTTGGTGTGGGCGAGTCCGAGATGGTGGGCATCTTCTCCCACAACCGGGTGGAATGGTCGATAGCGGATCTCGCCGCATTGAGCATCCGCGCTGTCTCTGTCCCCATTTACGGGACCGACTCACAGCAGGAGGCGAACTATATCATAGAAGATGCGCAGATCCGGATCCTGTTCGTGGAAAACCAGGACCAATACGACAAGGCTCATGCCATCCTGGCTGATTCCACCGTGCTGGAAAAGATTATCGTGTTCGACAAAACCGTGTCCATAGACAGGGGTGAGGGTATCATGTACTTCACCGATTTCCTGACAATGGGCCGTGCATCCGGCATGGAAGAAGAACTGGAGAAGAGACTGCACAGGCTCTCTGCAGAAGACCTTGCCACCCTCATTTACACATCGGGCACCACCGGCGATCCCAAGGGTGTGATGCTCAGCCACAGGAATATCCTGGCCATGATGTTCGATCCTGAAGGACACCTTACCCTGGGCGAAGACGATGTGAATCTTGCCTTTCTGCCCCTCTCCCACGTGTTCGAGCGGGCCTGGACGTACTTTATCTTCCTTAGAAGCGGCGAAAATCACTATTGCCATGACACAAAAAAGATCCTGGAATTTTTAAGGGAATCACGGCCCATGTACATGTGCAGCGTCCCCAGGATGTGGGAAAAGGTCTATGCAACGGTGATGGAGGGTTTGAGTAAAGCCTCACCCCTGAAGAAAAGGCTCTTTTTCTGGGCGCTTGAAGTGGGTGGCAGGGTTGCCGTGAGGAAACGGGACGAAAAACCCATTCCCCCTGTCCTGCTGGCGCAGTACGCCCTTGCAGACCGGCTGGTCCTGAAAAAGATCAAGGCCATTTTCGGCGGCCGGACCGTGTTCTACAACGTGGGTGGGGCGGCGTTCTCAGCCGAGATTGCTGAATTCTTCTTCAAGGCAGGGGTCCTGCTGCTCCTCGGCTATGGCATGACCGAGTGTTTTCCCATCTGCATTGCCAATCAAACGCACAACAAATTCGGCACCAGCGGACCTGTCCTGCCCATGGTGAAGGTAAGGCTCTCAGACGAAGGTGAGATTCAGGCGCAAAGCCCAAGCATGATGATGGGCTACTACAACAAACCCGAGCTCACAAAAGAGGCCTTCACCCCTGACGGATGGATAAAGACCGGTGATGTGGGAACCATCGACGACGAGGGCTATATTACCATCACCGACCGGATAAAAGACCTGATGAAGACCTCGGGAGGGAAATATATCGCACCTCAGAAGATCGAGATCCTGCTGAACGAAGACCTCTACATCGAGCAGTCGGCAGTGATCGGCAACGGCAGGAAATACGTCTCCGCACTCATCGTGCCCGCTTTTGACCAGCTGGAAAACTATGCGCGGGACCATGGTATACCCTTCACCTCCCATGAGGACCTTGTAACACGGCCTGAGATCGTAGACTTTTATCAGGAACGGATCGACCGGCAGACTGCCGCTTTGGGGCAGGTGGAAAAGATCAAGAGATTTACCCTGATCCCGCACGAGTTCACGCAGGATGCCAGAGAGATAACCCCGACGCAGAAGATACGCAGGAAGGTCATCGATACAAACTACACCGACTTTATCGAAGCCATGTACAAGGGGGAATGAGAGAGTACGGAAACATCTCGCACGTACTGGTTTGTATCAGGGAATTGCAGAGTGCACCGGATCTTGGTGCTGCAGCTGTTACGCCGGCAAGAAAATTCAGGGAGAGGTCATCACACCGATGACCTCTCCCTGCGGTCTGCCTGACACCAGGATACGATCTAAAGTGAGATCTTAATACCGGGGATCATTCGCCCGGATACATGCTTTCGATCTCGGATGCATATTTGGTATTGATAACCCTGCGCTTGATCTTGAGTGTGGGGGTCAGCTCATCTGTTTCCTGCGACCATTCGGCATCCAGCAGCTTGAACTTGCGTATCTGTTCCACCCGTGCATAGTGCTGCATGTTTGCGGAGATCTCTTCTTCAAAGAGCTTTATTACCTCAGGCTTTTCTATAAGCTCTTTTTTCGTGGCAAAGGAAATACCCTCGTTCCTTGCCCAGTTCTCAAGTTCGGGGAAGGCCGGCACGATCAGGGCCGAGAGATATTTCCTGTTATCGCCGATGATTGCCACCTGCTCGATATAGCCTGATGCCTTGAGGCTGTTTTCAATGTTCTGGGGGGAGATGTTTTTCCCTCCTGAGGTGACGATCAGGTCCTTGATGCGCCCGGTAATCTTCAGATACTCCTCGTCATCTGTCTCACCGATGTCCCCAGTCCTGAAGAATCCGTCCTCGGTAAAGACCTCTTTCGTTGCATCCTCGTTCTTGTAGTATCCCATCATGACCTGGGGACCCTTTATGAGCACCTCGCCGCCTTCGCCGATCTTGACGATGGTATCTTTCAGGGGCGGACCAACGGTCCCGGGTTTTATATGACCGGGCCGGTTTCCATGGGTCACCGGCGTGGTCTCACTCAGACCGTAGCCCTCGCACACCTTGATGCCCATGCCCAGGAAAAACTCGGCATCGCTTACCGAGAGCGGACCGCCTCCTGAGAGCGCAAAGCGAAGCCTGTCCATGCCGAGACCGGCCTTTAACTTGGAGAATATGATCTTGTCCGCCAGGTTGTACTGGAATGCAAAGAAGCCCTTTCTCGGGAGATCGTCACATATGTAGGGGAGATTCTTCTTTGCCAGATACATAGCCCACTTAAAGAGCATCCGTTTGATAAACGGTGCCTGTGAGACCTTTGCAACAATACCTGCATGGATTTTCTCGTACAGTCTCGGCACACTCACGATCAGGGTCGGCCTCACCTCCTGGAAATTGTTCAAAATCCTGGAGAAATCCTCGGCAAAGGCCACTGTCTTGCCGGCATTGAGTGCAGAGTAGTAACCTACTGTCCGCTCGAACGAATGGGACAGGGGAAGGAATGACAGCAGCGTGTGTTCTTCCTGAAAGAGTTCCGGGTCCACGGAATAGAGCTGGTTGACGTTTGAGATGAAATTGTGGTGCGAGAGCATTACACCCTTCGGATCTCCTGTTGTTCCCGAAGTATAGATGATGGTAGCCATATCCGATGGTTTTATGGACGTGAGCCGTTCTTCGAACACCCCGGTGTTGTCTGTCCCTTCACCCTGGTGCAAGGCCGTCTTCAGGTCAATGACATCACCGGCTGTTCCATCTACAGCATCGAAGGAGATGACCGCCCCAAGTCCGGGCAGGTTTTTCTTTACCTCCAGGACCTTGTCCGTGTGTTCCTTCTCCCCGGTGAAACACATCACGGAATCCGAATTCTCGATAATATACTGTGCCTCCAGGGCTGAATTGGTGGCATAGATAGGGACGTTCACCGCTCCCACAGACAGGATTGCCAGGTCTGCAACCCACCACTCGTACCTGTTCGGAGAAAAAAGTGCCACCTTGTCGCCGCTTTTGATGCCCTGGGAGATCAGGAATGACGCAAGATTCCTCACCATTGTGTTCATCTCGTTCCAGGAGATGTTCTCATAGATGCTGTGTGAGTTCTTATATGCTACACACGCCTTTTCACCCAGTTCGGAAACCCTGTTCTGAAAGATTGCTGCCATTGAAGTCTCTTGGTAGCTTGCCATTGAATTAAACCCTCCTTTGTAAAATACATACTCGTTGTCCTGACTGAACTGCAGCCTTCAAACAATCAATGATGCCGTCAAATTTTATTAGAGATATCATATTGTTGCACTGCATTCAATAATAGACATGAAATAACCTGCAGCCTTGAATAAAAGCAGGGCGGAGAATCAAAGAAAGACTCATGTACAGACGCTGCAGGCTCCTTCACAACGAACCAGCTGCCATAAATAGCCTGTTAGCCTTTATTCAACCTCCTGTACATTGCACGGTTATTCCTGTAGATCATCTTAAATTCCTTAAAAAGCCTGTCATAAGTCTTTGTGTTTGCCCTGTTCGGGTGGAAGATCCCTGTGTACTCCATGAGAGACGGTATATCGTCAAACGAGATCTCGCCGAGGCCCACCGAGGCGATCAACGCTGCCCCGCGCGCATTTGCCTGCAGCGGGTCTCTCACCTGCCGGATCTCCCTGCCCAAAACATCGGCAAAGATCTGGCACCACAGGTTCGACCTCGCACCGCCGCCCACTATACTTAAGGGATCCATCTTTCTCTTTATGAACTTTTCCACATACCCCAGGGACCACCTCGTGTTATAGGCCACACCTTCCAGGAAGGCCCTCACCATGTGGTCAAAGGTGGTGGTCTTTGAGATATTGTACAGGCCAGCCCTCAAGCTCGTATCGTCCACAGGGGTCCGCTCTCCGTTGAGCCAGGGGGTGAAGATCAGATTGCAGCTTCCTGCAGGAACGCTGCCGGCAATCTCGTCGAGTCGTGCAAACGCATCGTCAGGGGGGTCCTGCCGGGTCACACCCGAGGTGCCGTACATGATGTTGTTGATGAGAAAATCCAGGCACCCGCCGGCAATATCCTGCTCGTTGACACTCTGATACTTTCCCGGGATCGCTGTGGGGAATGAGGCGATGGAGTGGAGCACGTCGGTTTTCTTGAACGGGATGACACACTGCACCCAGGAAGAGGTTCCGATGTAGATATGCCCTTCATAGTCGCGGACCGCACCCGAGCCGATACAGGCAGCCTGATGGTCAGGCGATCCCATGACGACCTGTACACCGGGCCGAAGCCCGATCTCCTTTGCAACCGCAGGGGAGAGGGGCCCGAGGACATCGATTGATCTTTTCAGGGGAGGGAGCTTCTCCTTTTCGATCCCGGCCATGCGGATGAGCTCGTCATCATAGCGGATATGGTTGACGTCACGAATGTCGGTCAACCAGAATAGCTGCATTGAATCGTATGAAGCGGCAAAAGCCCCGGTAAGGCGGAGATTCAGGTAGTCCTTGCTCGGCAGGAACATGTGGGCCTTCTCATAGACTTTAGGATATTCATATTTTATGAGCAGGACATGGGCAATATCGTCCTTGCCCGAAAGTGTAGGCCCCCCTGCGGTCTTGGGAAGCCACTTGAGGATCTTGGGCAGACCGTATCCCATGATGCTGGGAAAGCCCTTCATGAGTTTTTTTACATACGGCGCCCCGCGGGAATCCATCCAGGTGAGAGAGTTCATGAGGTGATCGCCCTTTTCATCCACCGCAACCGTGCTGGAGAACGTGCTGGAGACGCACACGGCAATGATGTCAGCAGCATCTACGGACCGTTTCTCAACCAGCCTCTTTGCCGTAATCCTCACCCCGTCCCACCAGTGGGCAGGATCCTGCTCCGCGCCCCCGCCATCGAGAAAGGTGATGGGTGTCCTGTAAAAATCGGAATCGATTACAGCACCTTTTGTAGAGATAATGGAGGTCTTGATACCTGAGGTGCCGTGGTCAATGGCCAGTACATACCTGTCATTGTTCATATCGATCGCTCCCGTTTCCATGTAAATCAATGGGTCAGATATCGAGCTTGGTCACTGCCCCGGTCTCATCAACGCTCTCCACGATAACACCGCCGAATGAATCCCCGTCCTCTTTCTTTTCATCCAGCTTCATCACCTTTGATATGAGGCTGACAAACTCCATGGGATCAACACACGCCTCCGGGGGAAGCACCCCCGGACCTGAGACCTTTCCCTGCTGCATGAGGATCACCCCCATTGCCGCCGGGATACCGGTCCCCTCACCCAGTGCCTGGGACCGCGATGCCATGTGGAACCGGTACTCCTGATACTTACCGCCCTTCCTGCCTTTGGCCACCACGCTGCAGCAGCCGCGGGGAGTATCAAACCCTGTCTCTTTCAGAATCCTCTCCCGCTCCTTAAGGATATAGGCAACGGCAAAATCATAGGGGACGATGCTTGTGCCTTTCACCTCCAGAGTCTCCCTGCTTGCAAGACCGAGCCCGCAGAGATCGCGCGTAAGGTTGTAGTATTCATTGGGCAGGACAGAGCCCTTGTTCGTCACCTGCTTGAGCTGCAGATACCTCGGCAGCGTTACCTGCTCGGGATGCGGATACGGGTAGAGGGGGATATTCTTTCCCACCACCGGGAAATCGAAGGTCTGCCTCAGTGCCTTCCCGTCATCTTCAAAATATTTCACGTATGTAAGCGACCCGTTCAGGAACATGGGGATATCGATGCTCATGCAGTGGAACCGGTGGGCGATCACCCCTTCCCCCTCGATGGCCTCTCCGCCGTGGGTATGGAAAATATCGATTGAGTCAGTCTCATCCAGCAGAGAATCATGGGCGAGTTTTGCCAGCAGGTTCGTGGCACCCGGCGAACTCCCCATACCGATGAGTGCTGATACACCTGAGCGTTTCGCATCTACATCCATTGCAAGGATCTCCAGGGTTACATCCACATCGTCGCAGATATCCACGTAGTTGATTCCGCTCTCAATCACTTCTTTGAGTATGGTCTTTACGGTCTTGTAAAACGGACCGACACAATTGAGCACCACATCGGCCCCTGCGATCGCACCCCTGATACTCTCCGGATCATCTGCATTCAGCCGTATCGCAGAGACCTTATCCTGACCGAGATCCGCGATGATGGCCTGAGCCCTGTCCATATTCATGTCGCCTATCACAACGGATGTAAACATATCCTGTGATGCAAGGGTCTTCACAGCGACACTCCCCACTGCACCGCATCCCCCCAGTACAACTACCTTTGCCATTCTCTCACCCTCCTCATGGTTACCATCATTCTATATTCGTTCACCTTTGTTCCAGGCACTATATCTGCATGTCCCCCTGGGAATACCATCTCAGATGATATGCTGCCCTGAGCCCATTATGTAAGCAGCGCCCTGCCGAGTTTCTTCTGCTTGATGGCGGAGATGTTTGCAGCGATGCGCAGCGTGCGGACCAGATCATTGGTCATGAGTTCATATAAGGTGTCCTGCTTGATGGCGGCAGTCTGCACAAGGTCCTGCAGCCGCTCCTGCACCTGTGAGGCAACCGTCCTGCAGAATATCAGAAGGGGGACCAGTTGAGGATGATCCTTGTTCTCAAGCATGGCTGCAGCATCATAGGCAAGGATCTCCAGGGCCCCCAGCATCGATTCGATCTCCCCCAGCCTGGAGACGAGCTCATCCCCTACCGGGAGGGCCTGATCCCGCATAAGACGTATGAG
>DAISYU010000018.1:0-14166 GCA_036825155.1 Thermodesulfobacteriota bacterium
TTACGGCACCGTCTTGATGATGGGTGGTGATTCAATCTTGTCCGGGGGGATTCCGCTGCCGGCCGGTTTACCCAGGTCTCTGTGCTCTATCGTCATGTACGGAATTGAACTGGAATCCTCGATGGAAATCCTTCCGTCCTTCACGCTGCACAGGTAGAGCCTTATCTCCCCGGCGAATTCCCATGTGACGATAAATGTCTGTGCGTCGAGCGCGGTAATGTCCCCGCCTCGGTTGTTGAACGCGCATGAGTATGTGGGGGTGCAAATGATAAGACATACAAGCAACACGTTGATACTGAAACATATCAGGTTTCTATACATGCCCGGGTCTCCTTTCTTCAATATGGCTATCTAATAAGATATGAATCATCCTTGTCGATGTAAGGGGTATGGGAATCTGAAATATGTGTACTATGGAATGGAGAAGACCTGAGGTGGAGACGGAAATAAAAAAAGAGCCTCGGGCCCTATTCAAGTGAGGATCTATGGGGTTTTCTGTCACTGTGAATCATGAACCCAAGGCACATTGTATAAGGTAATCCTGTAATCAGATTAGTCAAGCTATCGCTAAAGAAACATAGCAATACGTATTATGAGAGAGATAAAAGCCGATACAGGGAGATAACAATATGTGATCCCTTCGGGAGACCACGGATCTTATGATAAACCACCATTTTGGATCCGGCAACTACATCTTTCTTGCTGCCATCACATGACAGTATGAACCAAATAATATAATTTCTCATGATTTGATGCAGGATTTCCGATGGTTGATTAATAAATCCGTATACATCGGTTATGGATTTATCCAAAGCACGGTGTAATGAACATTTTTTTGAGACAATACAGTCAGCATGCTTGGGAAAAGTCATACGTTGTTTTCCTTCAAGCGCTGAGTGACGGAGAGAACATGAAATCATCAAAGGGACGCATTCCATTATTCCTGATGTATCTCTGCAATCATGACAATGGGTTATGGAGAAGGTGTTTGTGACAGGGAGACCGACATATCGGCAGCTGCAGCAGAAGGTCAGGGAACTGGAAACAAGGCTTTCGGAAAATACCGAGCGCTTCAACGAGATCTACTATAATGTCTCCGAATTCATCTACGGTCATGACCTGGAAGGGAATTTCACCGAGATCAATCTGAAGTTTGTCGGACAGCTCGGATTTACCAGGGAAGAGATGATCGGCAGGAACATAAGGGAAATCATTCCCGGCCGCAAGAAAAAACACTTTGAAGAATACATGGAGCGGATCTTGGATAACGGCAGGGACGAAGGCCTCATGCAGGTGCTGTCAAAAGATGGTGCAAAGCACATTGTTGAATACAAGAACATGCTCGTACATACCCCTGAAGGGGATACAGTAATACACGGGATTGCACGGGATGTCACCGAACGCCTTGAGACCGAACAGGCACTCCTTGAGAGCGATATGAGATTCCGGGCGATCCTGGAGTCTATAGAAGATGGTTATTTTGAGGTTGATATTGCAGGCAATCTGACGTTCTTCAACAACCGTATATATGAACATCTTGGCTACACCAGCGATGAGCTGATCGGCAAGAATTACAGGGAATACATGGATGAGGACAATGCCAGGATTATCTTCGAGACCTTTCATGAGGTGTTCATGACAGGAAACTCTATAAAATCTATCGAGTGGGAGCTCATGCGGAAGGACGGGACCACAATGTTTGTGGAGGCCTCGGTGAACCTGAGGAGAAACAGGGACGGAGAACCTATCGGGTTCCAGGGAATCATCCGTGATACAACGGACCGTAAACGGTCCGAGCAGGAACTCGCATACCTTGCATATCATGATACCCTTACCGGATTATACAACCGGAAGGCCTTTCTAGAGAAACTGGATGAAACCCTGAGAGAAGCAAAACGCTACGAAAACACACGGACCATTTTGTATCTGGATCTGGATAAGTTTAAAAAGGTCAATGACATCTACGGGCATGGGACCGGCGACAGGCTTCTTGTGGAAGTGTCATCGAGGCTTAAAAAGATCCTTAGAGATACCGATTACATCAGCCGCCTCGGCGGAGATGAATTCACCGTCATTTTAGGCAATCATTCCGATCTCTCCGCAGAAAAAGTTGCCGGGAGGATTCTCAAGAGCCTGTCAAGGCCGTATAACTTAATGAACGTATCCATTGATTTTGTCACCCCCAGCATCGGGATCAGCATTTATCCGGAAGACGGTCAAGACGTGGAGACACTCCTGAAACATGCCGACGAAGCAATGTACAAGGCAAAGGAAGAAGGGAACAGATACGTCTGTTATCGTGATATGTTCTGTAATTCCCTGTCTTCTATGGCCGGGTAAGCGTGACATGCATATGAGATTAAGATGGATTGATTCTTAATCAGCATTCTTCAAACAAAACAAAGGTGTACTAACCGGTATCTATTTCTTGATATCAATGGGGACAATGGTCTTGTCTCTTCCGCTCATCTGGCAGCTTCCCTCAAAGATCACGCCTGCTTCAACAATGAGCGAAGGGGTATTGATATTCCCCAGGACCTTTCCGCTTCCTTTTATCTCTATCTTCTTGGTTGCCTTGAGGTTGCCGTGCACCTCACCGCGTACGATGATGGTGTCCGCTTCGACCTCGGCATGAACCAGCGCACCTTCTCCAATGGCGAGAATACCTTTGGTTATTACTTCTCCCTTGAATTTTCCATCGATGCGAAGAGTTCCCTCAAAGATGAGTTTGCCTTCAAACTCGGTGCCTTTGCCGAGCAGCCCTACAATATTATCCATGCCTGCATTATCTTTTTTTCCCATCATTCATCCCCCCTCCAGGCAGATTCCTGCAACGAGAATCCGGTGAAGTGATATACTGATACAACATAGTCCTCATTATTGTCCACTATCGACTTTTCTCAGGGTATACTTGAATCGCAAGCTGTGCATCTGCTTCCCGCTTCGTTTGTCAGCTTCGCAGGACAAGTTGCCTAACGAGAAGCCCGAAAATCATTCTCTCCAGGCTGCATTCATGCAGTGTTTGGGGGTTTTACCATTGATAGAGGTTTGGGCAGTGCTTGTCTTTAACCCGGACAAACCGAAACCGGGATGTTTAAAAAAGTGGATTCTCCCAAAACGTCGTACGGCCTATGCGTCTTCGAAGTGCCCGAGAGATAGCTGTCACAAGCAAGGCGCCTTTTAAGAATATTTCATTCTCGCGCCAAGCCGCCAAGACGCCAAGGTATCAACAATGATCCATCCTGTCTTATATTTCCTCATTCTTTGCGGCTTTGCGTCTTTGCGAGAGTTATTTCTTAGTACTACAGGAATACAGTATATCTCCGGTTAATTATTAATCATGGTATATATCGTTACTAGGTGCAAGTTTCATGTGGACACGATAATAAATTCTTTTGCCGTTCGTGCATGAACTTCACGACTTAGGGAATAAGGCTCGTACGAGCGCAGTGGTGACGTACTTATGTCTTTTTCAGTAGTTGATATGCCTGCTGAATCTCTTTGAACCGTTTTTCAGCAAGTTCCCTGAATTCTTCACCAAGGTGTTGAACCTTGTCAGGGTGATACTGGTTTGCCAGTTTCGTATACGCCTTCCGGATTTCTTCTTCAGATGCACCTTTGCTGATTCCAAGCACGGTATAAGGATCTCTGATATCTGTTTGGCTTTGAGTATAGCTCCGGTTGTTCTCTCCCCCCGTATCCGCCGAGGCGGACTCCCTGCGGTATGACTGCTGTTTCTGCCCGAAATACCTTCTGAAATCGGGGCGCTTCCTGGAAGGAGAGTAGACATACCGCCAGAGCAGATACAGTATGAACAGGTCGTCGAGCCACCCCCAGCCGACGAGGAAGTCCGGAAGGATGTCGTACGGGCTCAGTGCATACACTGCAGCCATCAATGTCAGTATGATCTTGTTTATCATGAGCTTATTAAGAACAGTTATACCACGGAGATCTATAAAGCAAGATGTGTGACCAGGTATTATCCTTCATTATGTTCGCACTCTGAAGAAGTGTGAGCTGCTGTAGCCATGGGGGATAATGAAAAAGGGGACCCTGTCGATACAGGGTCCCCTCTGCTAAATGTCTCCTGCAGGGTTGCTGACTTATTTTACACCTCGATAGCATCGGTTGCCATGAGATCATCTACGGTCAGGGCCTCTGCCATGAGCAGCCCGATGGTCTTTGAAAACCTGGACGGATCGTCGATTCTCCCGCCCTCGGAGATAATGGCGAGGTCAAACAGGAGTTCCGCATAATCCTTCAATGACGGGTCCTCCCTGTCTTTTTCCAGCAGGGCCTTAATCTTCATGATGGCAGGATGCTCGATATTCAGCTCCAGGACCCGTTTTGCCGACTCGGTCTTCTGGCCGGTCGCTTTCATGATCTTTTCCATGTACGCACTCATGTCATAGGTATCACCGGACAGGCAGGCCACCGAGTCCTTCAGATGCGTGGACGGTTTCACTTCTTTGATCTTTGATTCCAGATGGTCCTTGATGAATGCGAACAATGCAGAGTACTCATCCGTCTTCTTTTCATCCACGCTGTCCAGTCCGAGGTCTCCTTTTTCAGCACTCTTGAGGGATTTCCCTTCGTATTCTCTCAGTGCCTGGACCACCCATTCATCCACCGGGTCGGTCATCAAAACCACTTCGAAGTCTTTCTCCCTGAGTTTCTCCAGGTGCGGAGAATTGAGCAGCGCCGTGAGGTTCTCTCCCGTGATATAGTAGATCTCTTCCTGTCCGGGCTGCATGCGTTCCACATACTCCTGAAGAGATATGTACGTGCCCTCGGATTTTGTGGTCTTGTAGCGCAGGAGCTTGGCTATCCTGTCCTTGTTCTCATAGTCAGTGGGGATGCCCACCTTGAGGACCGGTCCGAATTCGTCGTAGAACTGTTCGTACTTGACCGCATCCATTTCTTCGAGCAGAGAGAAGATCCTTTTCACGAGGTTCTTACGAATGTTCCTCACCAGGGAATCCTTCTGCAGGATTTCACGGCTGATATTGAGGTTCAGGTCCGGAGCATCAACAACGCCCTGGATAAAGCTGAAATACTCAGGCATCAGTTCTTCGCAGTTGTCCATGATGAAGACCCGTTTGCAGTAAAGGTGAATCCCGTGTTTCGGTTCTCTCATGTGGAGATAGAACGGCATCTTTGACGGGATATAGAGCAGGGCGGTGTACTCGGTTGTCCCCTCGAATTTTATGTGCAGGCGTTCCATGGGCGGATTCCAGTCATGGCTGATGTGCTTGTAGAACTCCTCGTACTCCTCGTCGGTTACCTCGGACTTGTTTCGGGCCCAGATCGCCTTCATGGAGTTAAGCGTCTCTTCGGCAAAGACCTTCTGTGTGGTATTGCCGACAGGCTTTCCCTCCTTGTCCCGGATAAGCTTATCCTCAGGGATCGGCTCGATTTTTTCCACATTCATGGTAATAGGGTAGCTGACAAAGTCGGAGTGGTGTTTTACGATATTTTTGATGGTCCACTCGTCGGTATAGTCCTGATCACCGTCTAAGGATTCTTTCAGGGCGAGTATGACCGTAGTGCCCCGGCTGTCTTTTGTCGTCTCCTCGATAGTGTAGGAGCCGTCGCCTAAGGATTCCCATTTGGTCGCAGTTTCTTCTCCGGCTGCACGCGTGATAAGGGTAACCTTGTCAGCGACGATAAAGGAGCTGTAGAAACCCACACCGAACTGGCCTATCATCTCCGGGGTCAACGCGGCCTTTTTCTTTGCCTCTTCCATTGCCGCAACAAAGGCCTTTGTCCCGCTCTGGGCTATGGTGCCGATATTCTCGATAACTTCGTCATAGGTCATGCCGATCCCGTTGTCAGACACCGTGATGGTTCTCTTTTCCTTGTCCGGGATGATTCTTATCTTCAACTCGGTGTCGCCCTTAAGGAGGCCCGGCTCGGTCTGTGCCTTGAACCTGACCTTGTCGAGAGCATCGGATGCATTGGATATCAGTTCCCGCAAAAAGATCTCCGGGTGAGAATACAGGGAATTGATAATCAGTTTTAAAAGCTGCTGAACCTCGGTCTTGAACTTGCGTGTACTTTTCTTTTTCTCCATAAGGTCTCCTGTAAATTATATGTGTTATACCGTATTATAGTTATTATCCTAGTAGGTCCTCTCATGATTATATTCAAGGTTCGCCTTCACCTGGTAAAAAAATCTTCACCGTGCAGCGGCTCCAAACGTATGGTTTACTACCATAACTCTTTTTCTTATGCAATATCAGAGGACTAGATGAGAAGGTTCAGGCATGAAAGATGCCAGTCCACCAGCGAAGCAGTTGGTGGCGGGCACAAAGATGGGGCTTCCCATGCGTTTTCCCGGTGATGTATCTGTCAGATTGCACCTCTTGAACTTTGTCGGAATTTACGCTATCGTGCAGCGCCAGGCTCAAATGAGTGCAGCAGGAATATATGAAATACAGCAGGAACATGAATCGGCATAAGGAGTGGCTGCTCAGTGGTTTTTAATCCATGCATGAAACACAAACTCGTTCGCAGGACTGTACGGGATTTTGCTGAAGCCGAACTTGGACCCATAGCGCATGAGATCGACCGGGAGGCACGGTTCCCCTGGGAGGTCATCGAGAAGATGCGGCCGCTGAACTTCTTCGGGCTGCAGGTCCCCAGGAAGTACGGCGGTGCTGATATCGACAGCATCAGCTATGCAATCACCATAGAGGAAATATCCCGGGTAAGCGGGGCGGTGGGCTTGTGCATTACGGTACACAACAGTGTCGGTATCTACCCGATACTACGCTTCGGTACAGATGAACAGAAACAGCTCTACCTTCCAAAACTCGCAAGAGGAGAGTATATCGGGGCGTTCTGCCTGACCGAGGCAAACGCAGGCTCCGATGCATCGGGAGTGGAGACGCACGCGGTGATCGACGGTGATGATTACATCATCAACGGCACCAAGATATTTGTTACCAACGGCGGTGTGTGTTCACTGCCGCTGATCTTTGTCATCACCGATCCGGATGCATCATCGAAAAACGCCAGTGTGTTTATCGTGGAGAGCAGCATGCCCGGGTATAGTGTCGGTGAGATAGAGGATCTGTGCGGGATGCGGGCAAATCCAGTCTCATCGCTCTTCCTTGAAGACTGTCGTGTTCCGAAAGAAAACCTCCTGGGCAGACCGGGTGACGGAACCAAGATCGGGCTTTGTGCCCTTGATACCGGGCGAATCGGTATCGGGGCGCAGGCAGTGGGTATAGCCCAGGCCGCATTCGAGTCGTCGGTAAAATATTCCAAGGAGCGACAGCAGTTCAAGAAGCCCATCTCGTCCTTCCAGACTATTCAGAACATGCTTGCCGACATGGCCACCGAGATCGATGCAGCCAGGCTCCTTGTCTACCGGGTATGCGCGCTCAAGGATGCGGGGAAGCCATTCAGCAAAGAGGCTGCAATGGCAAAGCTGTACTGCAGCGGCGCTGCATCACGGATAACCAGCCAGGCGGTCCAGATTCACGGCGGGTACGGATACTCCAAGGAATATGACGTGGAACGCTATTTCAGGGATGCAAAAGTGACCGAGATATACGAGGGGACCAGTGAGATACAGCGCATGGTAATCTCGAGAACCGTTCTGACGGAACCAATGTGAGAAAAGGCGAGAAAAACAGATGCTGAAGATGATTGTATGCATGAAACAGGTCCCTATGGTGACGGAACTCCCATGGGATACCAGGACCGGCACCCTCAAGCGGGAGCTCGCAGAAGGGATGATGAATCCTGCATGCAAACATGCTCTGGAGGCTGCACTCCGGCTCAAACATGAACACGACGGACACATCACTGCCATAACCATGGGGCCTCCCATGGCCGAGGAGATCCTCCACGAGGCGATAGCCATGGGTGCCGACAGGTGCCTCATGCTCTGTGATAAAAAGATGGCAGGGGCGGACACCCTGGTGACCTCGTACACCCTGGCGCGAGCCATCGAGATCTTCTGTCCTGATTTTGACCTCATCCTGTGCGGATGTTACACCAGCGACAGTGAGACCGCCCAGGTAGGTCCTCAGCTGGCCGAAGAACTGGATATCCCGGTAATTGCCTATGCCGAAGATTGTACCGTCAACGAAGAGACCATCACCATCAAAAGAGTTTCAGATAATTTTCTCGAGACCCTGCAGATGAATATGCCGGGTCTGATCACCCTGACCACACAGAACTTTGCGCCGAGGTACACCCCCATTGCAGGCCTCCAGGATGCCTTTGATGAGCCCAACATCCTCACGGTAAGCGCGGATGATCTCGGTCTCGATGAGGAGATCATAGGGCTTGCAGGCTCTCCCACCAAGATACTCGAAGTCTATTCGCCCACTGCACAGAAGAACAACATCGTGATGAAGGGGGCGCCGAAAAAGATCGTGGAAGAACTGCTGGAGCGGTTCGACGATAGAATCGGGAGTGTGATCAGAAAAGACCTGAAGGTGGTATCATAGCGCTATGGCTGAGACAAAACGCAGTATCTGGGTATTTGGCGACTACCGGAACTATTTTCAGAACCGTGTCACCCTGCAGCTTCTCTCAAGGGCAAAAGACCTGGCACAAAGAATAGATGCCAGGGTGTGTGCTGTGGTCTTCGGTCATGAGGTTGATGAATGGGTAGGCGAATACATCGCTCACGGGGCGCAGACTGTCTATGTGACCGATCATCCCATGCTGAAGAACTACAGTACGGATATCTATGTTACCCTCATGGAAAGGCTTGCGCAAACATATGATCCGGAGATAATCCTGGTGGGGGCCACCTCGTTCGGCAGGGAATTTGCTCCACGTGTTTCCAAGCGGCTTAAGACAGGACTGACAGCCGACTGCGTGGATCTCGATATCAATGAAGACGGCATACTTGTTCAGACTGCCCCGGCTTTCGGGGGCAACCTCCTTACCAGGATCGTAACCCCGCAGAGACGGCCGCAGATGGCAACAGTGAGGGCAGGGGTATTCCAGGAGATACCGCACAACTATGAAGCCACAGGCGAGATAATTTACGTAGAGATGCCCATGCATCTGCCCAAAGACCGCGTGAGACTGATCAGTTCCGAGAGACAGCCCCCGAGGGAACAGAAGATCGAGGATGCTTCTGTTGTGGTGTGCGGCGGCCGGGGCATGGGCAGCAAGAAGAAGTTCAGGAATCTCTACGAACTTGCAAAAACCCTTGGCGGCGAGGTCGGTGCCACCAGGCCTGTGGTGTATTCGAAGTGGGCTGAAGAGGATGCCCTGGTGGGCCAGGCAGACAAGCACATAAAACCCAAGGTGCTGTTCTCATTCGGCATCAGCGGTGCCATCCAGCACACTGCAGGTATTGTGGATGCAGATTTTATCATAGCAGTAAACAAGAATCCCAATGCCGCCATGATGAAGATGGCCGATGTTGCCATTGTAGCCGACGCAAACCAGGTCTGTACCGCACTTATCAGGGAACTGAAGAAGAGGATCCGAACCTAGCTGAATAACTTCGAGGCGATCGTTGCAACATGCCTGCCCTGGTAACGTGCTGCATTCAGTTCATTGTCGCTCGGCATCCGGCTCCCATCGGGTGCTGCAATGGTGGATGCCCCGTAGGGAGATCCCCCGGTCACCTGATCAGTCACTGACTGCCCTTTGAATGAATAGGGAAGACCCACGACAATCATGCCGAGGTGCAGCAGAGTGGTGTGAAAGCTCAGGATTGTGGATTCCTGGCCGCCGTGCTGGGTTGAGGAACTGGTAAATACGCTCCCAACCTTTCCCACCAGGGCATCTTTGGCCCACAGTGACCCGGTTGCATCGAGAAATTGCCGCATCTGGCCGCACATGTTCCCGAACCGTGTAGGGGTCCCGAAGATGATTGCATCTGACCCGGCGAGATCCTCCACAGAGCAGATGGGCACATGGGCCATTGACTCCTGGGATTTTACTGCCCCCATCTTCTCGAGGATCTCCTGAGACAGTGTTTCAGGGACCCTGCGGATTTCCACCTGGGCGCCATCCACCTCCTTGACTCCATGAGCAACAGCCTGAGCCATTGCATGGATATGTCCGTACATGGAATAGTATACGATCAGCACCTTCATCCTGACACCTCCTGAATACGGTCCGGCCATGGATATACGATCTGCGTCCACGACAGATACACGCCTTAGAATACATATATTATGACCGTACGACCCTGTTTCAAGTCTCGGGTAAAATGCAGTCTGCCTCAGCGGCTTCCACGGTAAAGAGTGCCGAGCTTTGCCAGATGCTTCTTCTCTTCTCCTTTGATCCGGAAATTAATCCGGTGAGACCTTGAATTGCGAGATGAATCTCCTGTCGATTATATACTTGAGGATGAAAGCAGATCGGGCACTCACTGCAAAAGAACCGCGCACAAAGATACCTGTTCCATCGCCGAGATTGAATATCAGCAGATAGTTCTTCTGGGGCCTGAATGCCTTGAGCTCTTTGCCTGCGAGAGATGAAATGATATTGTGAAACAGAATCGGTCCCTGCTTTACGGCATAGACCCCCACCATGTCCAGCGGTTTCGGATCGAAGGTAATGCAGTCACCGCCACCGAATATCTCCGGATGGGAGACGCTCTGCAGGAATTCATTGACCAGGAGAGAACCGTTTCGGGCTTTCCTGAGGCCAGATCCTTCGAAGATCTGTCTCGGTTGAATGCCGATAGTGAGGACCGCAATATCATACGCGATCTCCTCTCCCTTTGCTGTACGCGCTTTCTTGTCACCCATGGCCGTTATCATGCACCCATTCAGGATGATAATGCCCCGCCTTGTAAGCGAATCGTATGCAAGGAGCCCGGCTTTCTCAGGGAACCTCGGGAGCATCCTGTCTTCAGCTCCTGCCAGTGTGATCTGTGCTGTGCCGTTGTTTTTATTCACGAGCCGCCATATATTGCCTGCAATCTCTACACCTGCAGGCCCAGCGCCGATAATGAGGACCTTAGGTGAAGATTTTTTCATCAGTGAGAGGATCTCTTCTCTGAGCGACTCGAGATGTTCGATGGGCTTAACCGGGTATGCCTCTTTCTCGGCCCCGTCAATGAGATCAGATGGTACATGGCTTCCCACGTTGAATGAGACGAGATCATAGTCAATAGTTTCTCCGGTATCGAGGTTGAGGCTTTTCCTGTCAGGGTCGATCCCGGTAACACGCCCTTTTACAAAGGTTGCGCCCTTTGGTTCAATCAGCGCCGGAATGTCAACCCGGACCTCTTCCGGAGTGTATATGCGTGAGAGCATGCCCGGACCCATACCCGAATAATAGTGGTACCTTTCAGGACCGATAACAGAGACTATGGCCCCTTCCTGAATGAGTCGGGCCATATGCCTGAGCGAATAAAGGTGTGCGTGCCCGCCGCCGACAAACACGACCTTTTTTGGTGCCGGCTGATGCATCTGCAATCCCTTCTTATACAGCAGTGACACAAGCCCCGGTTTTTAAGACTTTTCCGCCGTCAACCGTTTTGTCAGGCAGAGATGTCCTGCTGCACAACTAGATATAATCATAATGCATAAAGCATAAGAAACAACACGGGTATCAAAGACTTCCGTGCCCGGGCTTGCACTCACAGGGTCGAATTCCTATTGGTATGTATTAAAGTCATCGCAGAATAAAATACAATTCATTCCTATCGGGAGTGCATGTGCCGGAAATGAGTTCGAAATGGCAGGAAGAATAGAGGCATGAAGAAAAAGATCATCATTGTCGCGATAGTGGCCTGTGTTGTTGCGGCGTTCTTTATCTTCGACCTGGGAAGATTTCTCACCCTGGAGACCCTCAAGACAAACAGGGACGCCCTGCTGGCGTATTACTCGGCCCATAAGATTGTCTTCGTCATCGGGTTCATTCTCGTCTACACGGCTCAGACAGCGCTCTCCCTGCCGGGGGCAGCGATCCTGACACTGGCGGCAGGTGCGATCTTCGGGGCCTTATTGGGTACTGTGTGGGTGAATATCGGGGCGACAACAGGGGCGGTACTGGCCTTTCTGCTTGCCCGCACACTGCTTCGGGACTGGGTCTTCCAGACATTCGGCAATAAGATGGAGTCTCTGGACAGGGGGCTCAGGGAGAGTGCGCTGTCCTATCTGCTCTTTCTGCGCCTCGTTCCGCTGTTTCCGTTCTTTCTCGTCAACCTGGCCTGCGGGATCACAGGGCTGCCTATCAGGACCTATATCTTAGGCACCATGGTGGGGATACTCCCGGGCAGCTTTGTGTATGCCAATGCCGGATCCAGCATCGCATCGATCAACTCTCTGAGTGAGGTGGCAAGTCCCAGGGTGCTGTTCTCGTTTGCCCTTCTGGGGATCTTTGCCCTGATCCCTGCACTCTATAAAAAGATAAAATCAGTACGACAGGCCAGGACCCAGGCCGGTCATGTCCCCTAGGGGGTATTCATGGAACGGTTTATCCTGAAATACCCTGAGAAAGAGATCTCCACAGGGGAAAAGTGCGACACCTTGGTGAATGACCGGTGTATATGGAGATAGTTCTATGATCGATGCAGCGGATCTCGGGCCCATCATGTTTGTAAAGGCCGGGATACGGTAAGAGGCATGATTGTTCCGGAAGAGAGCTGGCATGATCTCTTAGGAGAGATCGAGCAGCGAAAGGACACAACGATCGTCTATGTCCTGGGGGCCAGTGACCGGGGAAAGACGACGTTCTGCAGGTTTATTCTTGAAAGAATCCGCGGTGATTTGCCTGCAGCATACATTGACTGCGACCCGGGCCAGTCGAGCATCGGCCCGCCTGCAACAATAGGGTTGTGTTTCTACCAGGAAGACTCTGTTTCCACCTTTCTCTGTTTCATCGGATCAATATCCCCCAAAAGGCACCTCCTCCAGAGTCTCAGCGGGACCAGAAAGCTTGTTGAGAAGGCCCTGGCTTACAATGCACGTACTATTGTTATCGATTCATCCGGGTATGTCCTGGACACGGTTGCTAAAGAATTTCAGTTTCAGATAATAGATCTTATCCGACCCGACTACCTTGTCGCTTTCCAGCGAGAGGACGAACTCGAAGACATACTGCTGAGCTTTGCCGGGCATACGGATATAAAGACTGTCAGAATGTCCGTACCTCAGGCAGTTGCCCTTCGGACTACGCAAAAGAGAAAGGAGTACAGGCAGGAGAGGTTCCGGTCGTATTTCAAGGACGCACGGCTTGAAGAGGTCTGCTATTCAAAGACGGGCCTGCATGGCATGATCGGTGATCTGCGCGACCCTGCTTACATCGGCGGCCTGCTCATGGCCATGTGCGATCAGGAGAATTTTGTCATCTGCCTGGGGATTGTCAGGGAATGCGATCCTCAAACTAAGACCATGTACGTGTTTGCACCACCCTTTGAACATAAGGAAGTAAGATCGATACAGCTCGGGTCCGTACATCTGGATGTTCTCTCTTTGAAGGACGACCATGGTGATGGAGCCTGACAGACCACATACGGATTAATAAGAAGGAGAAGCAATGGAGGTTCTCAGACATGCCGGACATATCTCATCGGTGGTGTCCAAAGGGCGGCTGAGGAAGTATTACCGTTTTCGATGGGCACCGTTTTACGGGGGAATAGCAACAGCGGACTGTGTCGGATGCTGTCTTCGCTGCGTATTCTGCTGGTCGTGGGATGTGGTGAACAATCCTGAAGGGACTGGAAAGTTTTACAGTCCTGAGTACGTGGCAGACCGTCTTGTAAAGATTGCCCGGAAAAGAAGATGTACACAGATGCGTATCAGCGGGAATGAGGCTACCTTAAACCGTGAACACCTTCTCGACCTGCTTGGAGAGATACCATCTCACTACAGGTTCATTCTCGAAACCAACGGAATTATTCTCGGCAGCGACAGAAGCTACTGCCGTGATCTTGCCCGGTTTCCCAACCTGCATGTCCGTGTCAGTCTCAAAGGGTGCTGTGGTGAGGATTTTCAAAGACTGACCGGTATGGACAAAACGGGCTTCGGGCTTCAGATAAGGGCCCTTGAATACCTGGTGGAAGAAGGGGTTCATTGTCATCCGGCGGTCATGACCTGTTTCTCCACCAGGCAGGCGTGTGAACTGCTTAGCAGCCGCCTCGGTTCCATAGATGCATATTTCAAGAACATGGAAGAGGAGGAGCTGATTCTGTATCCCGCAGTGAGGCAACGTCTTGAAGATGCCTGT
>DAISYU010000018.1:14266-19725 GCA_036825155.1 Thermodesulfobacteriota bacterium
TTTCTATGTGTGGAAATCTCTAAAAATCTATGATACAGAAAAGCTCCTTTGCCTTTTGTTGTGCGCGGCAAAAGGTTGAAGGGTTCACGTAGACAATGAAGGATTGATAGCGAAAGGAGAAAACATGGCTTCAAAGGAGAAAATGGCACGGGAGGGTCAGAAGACCTATTGGGAGAAAAAGCTGAGCCAACGTATCGAGGTTCTGACCGGGAACGGACTCGAAACTGATAAGATAGAAAAGGATACTGTGATCAAAAAGATCAAGGCCAAAATCAGAGATACCGTTAACCGGTTGATAACGATTGAAAAGAAAGAGAAAAAGATAGAGGAGATGGCCAGAATCAAAGAGGAAAAGAAGGCTGCTCCGAAAGAAAAGGCAAAGAAGGAAAAGGCTGTCGAGAAAGCGCCTGCGGAAGCCAAATCAAAGAAGAAGAAAAAGAAGGAAGAGAAAAAAGAGCAGGTTGTAAAGGCTGAAGAAGAAAAGAAAGAAGTCGCAGCCGCTCCTGAGGAAAAGTCTGAAGACAAGGAGCCGGTAAAGAAGGCTGAAAAGAAAGAGGCCAAGAAGAAGCCGGCCGAGGCCGCTGCTGCCAAAGAGGCAGATCCTGTGCCGGATAAAGCTGCCGGGAAAACGGAAGAAAAAGAGCCTGAAAAGCCAGAAGAATAAATATACGATGCAGCAGTGCAGGGTGGCCCTGTTCGGCAATACCTGGGTGTGGTACAGGGCTGCCCTGGAGACGATTCAATCCCGCCTTTATAAACGAAGACCATTACCTGGAAGTCAGTACATAACAGTTCAGGAAGGACTGTGTATCACCTGGCAGCTGAGCGCATGCTGAACTCACAACCGCAGTAGTTCTGCCGGTAGAGATCGTATTGTCTGCTCAATGCCATGCTCTGGGTGAAACCGTCCTGTTTTTTAAAATCTATGGGTATGAAGCCCCGGAACCTTTCACCAACACTGAAAATAACCTTGGACGGCTTATGACGGCTCACGCTGAGTGTTGTGGTAAAGCTGGGGATATGGAGCTCCTGCGCCTTGATGTATGCTCTTCTCAGGTTGTATTCAAAACATTTTATGCAGCGCTTTCCCCTCTCGGGCTCATTCTCCAGACCCTCGATATGGTGCAGCCACGACTCGTGATCATACACGTCTTCGATGAGCCGGATGTCCAGCAGCCCGGCAAGTTTCCTGGCTGATTGCAGACGCACTTCATATTCCTGTCTGGGGAAGATATTTGAGTTGCTGAAGAACATGGAAACATCATATCCCTGGGACAGCAGGCGTTCCACGGGTGATGTGGCACAAACCGAACAGCATGTGTGCAGAAGTATTCTTTTTTGATCATCCATCTCGGTTCTTATCTACTCCATATTGCCTGCTGAGGCAACAGATCCGGTCTGACCCTCATGAACCGCAGGTATTCTTCCCACCTCTATTGACTTATCAGGCAGGGCCGTTATTTCTATACTACACTACACATGTATTGATGAGAGTTTTTATCCCCTTTGGCTTGTATTGGCCTTATCAATATGTTGTATCCGGCAAAAAAGAAAGGAAAGGAGACCGGTATAAAGAGATAGAAAGATAAATAACTATTACACGTTACTATCCTACGTGGGACATGTGCGGTCGACACCTCTGACAGGAACGCATATTCAGGAAAGGACTCCTTGTACAAGTGATAGAATCAGTTCAGGGCGCTTTAAGACATGCCCAGCCGTCTTCAATAGAATTTATCGCGCAAATATTCATTAGATTATCGTGAAAGAACATGAACATCCTTTTCCACGCACTTAATGACTCGATCGTTTTAAAACGAATACAATGCACATGTCCCACCCTGTTGCACAGTGATGTCATCTGATGAAGATGTGGTGACAATGATGTATCTGTCCGGAGAACCCAGGAGGATTTAGAAGATGGAAAGAAAAGAGCTGGCAAAAAAAATCAAACAACACTTGCTGGATATGGGCGTGAGTGATGTTGAGGTAAAAAAGGACAGCGAGGAAAACTGGTATGTCCTCATTCATGAGCATTCACTTTATCCCTGTCTGATCATGATTGATGAGAAATTTATCGGTAATGTGTTCTTTGATATGATGAGCCCGGTAAATTGTGTTGCGGAAATAACCATGAAATTGAGCAGCATCCCTGATTTTTCCTTTAAGATTCGGGAATCGTACCATCGGAGTCCATACAGCGGTGATCTGTTGTGGGGGGATGAGGCCGAGGATACCTTTGCCCGGGATCTGCCGCATTACCTCAAAAGAAAGAAAGAGATCTGCGGAGCATCCTATACCGGTCTGATGGAAGCGACCATCGGGATAAAATACCAATCAGTAAAACATCACAGTCTTTAGAAAAAATACTTTTATAGACTTTTCAAAACCCCGACCAGTCTCTATAGTACTTACAAAAGTGGGGTTATGTCGTTAAAAAGGAAAAAGATTGTTCTCGTCGTTGATGAAAACAGGGATGTCAGGTCATTTATCCGGGCAATACTCACCAATGGCCTGCCCGAATATGCCCTCGAGGTACTTACCCATCCCTCGAGTGACACGGCCCTCCAGGTCATAGAGAATAAAAACGGCAATATTGACCTCATATCAACCAATATTCATCGACCGGGGATGAATGGATACAGGTTCATCGAGATCGTGAAACAGAAATATCCCCACATCAAAGTCCTCATCTGCTCTGCACATGCCGGGATACAGGAACTGCAGCAGTTTTTCGACGATAATCTCGTGGATGGGTATATCCGGAAGCCATTTCAGGCAAAGGAATACCTGAACCGGGTGAAAAACATATTCAGTACCCAGAACGTCGTGAGAATGAATTTTTCCTAAAACGGGTGTTGCGAGACGATTCTGAATTTGAATGATACATCGATTGAGGCTGGCAGGGCCGTGAGACTTTTTCGTAAAAACAAATATTGAAATCAAGACATTGACTTTCCCTTAACAGGGATTATATTTAATCAACCTGGGTGTGATGACGTGGAGTGCATGATTCGCTGCATATATGAGTATGTCTTTTTAACCGTGGAATCATTTCGATTGTCGCAAAGATAAAGGAGGTGATGGGACCGTATTGATTTGTACGGGTTCTTTTGTGACGAGGAGAAAAGTATCTACCAGGAGGTGAAACATGAAGAGGATTATTATAGGTTCAATATCGCTTCTGCTGATGGGCCTTTTTCTTGGAAGTGTCCTTCAGGGGGAAGAGCCCTACAAGCAGTATGCGGGATATTTAAATATAAACACTGCAACATATGAACAACTGATCATGTTACCTGATATGTCTAAGGAAATGGCAGAGAATATCATTGCATACCGGGAGGCGAACGGACCGTTCGCAGATGTGGATGACCTCATCAAGGTAAAGGGATTCTGGTATACCTACATCGATCAGCTCAAACCGTATGTCAGGCTTGAGGGGGAGAATACGCTTCGAGAGGTAACTCCGTGACCATACTCCTTAAGGATTTGTCCGCAAAGTCCTCTCTGCTTTTTAAAAGGCAGAGAGGGAAATGCTGCTGGAATTCAAGATACGGCTGATCTGTAGCAGCAGTTGATAACATCCATCAACTTACCGGTTCAGGTTCCGGTCATAGTCCGGATATTCCAGTCTCAGAGATGATGAGTTGTGCCGGATGACTTCTCTGAGCTTTTCATCCACGAGATAGTCGAATATAAAGTCGATAATTCCTGTTCTGCCGCAGAAGTCCGCTTCGTACCAGCGGAGGATCTCACTGAGCGAGAGCTTTTCCTCTTCCGGGATCACGAAGACTTCTGTGGAAGTTACAAAGTCTTGTCCAGCCATTCCGGGCAGACTGTGCACAGATAGAATCATTCTTCTTCCGGGAGGCTGCATGCCCGACCTTTGAGATTGAACAGCAAACGCAGCATAGTCCTGGTCTTTTCTGAGAATATCTTCGATGCAAACAGATCCCCTGCCACCCGTTTCGATATCTCCGAGATGGTCGGGTATACATGGACCGCGCCTGCTATGGTGGAGAGTTTTACCCCTGCGCTGTGGGCAATGATCCATTCGTGGATGAGTTCTCCTGCATGGGCACCGATGATCTGGCAGCCGAGCAGTTTTCCCCGGGGGCTCACAAGCATCTTGATCTTGCCTGTCGGTTCGCCTTCAGCCTGAGCCCGGTCATTGTCCTTATAGAGTTCTTCGATAACATGATAGTCTACCCCTTCATGCTTCGCGCGTTTCTCATTCAGCCCGATGCTCGCTACCTCAGGGTCAGTGTAGGTACACCAGCCAACCTTGCTGTAATCTGCCTTTCTGGGCAGATGCAGGACCGCATTGCTCAATGCAATGCCACCTTCGTATCCTGCCACGTGGGTAAAGGGCAGCTGTCCGTTCACATCGCCGCATGCATAGATGTGCGCGATGTTTGTCTTCATCCGTTCATTGGTGGGGATTCCTCGCGGGGTAAAACTCACTCCGGCGGCATCGAGACCGAGCCCCTCAATATTCGGTTTCCTGCCGGCGGCTATCAGGAGAGCATCGCCTTTGAGAACCCGGGTGGTGCCTTCCCCCTGTGCAGGGCCAACGGTGAGTTCAATGTCCCCGTCCTTCGTCTCAGCCTTTATTGCCCTGGTGTTTGCATGGATTGTCACACCCTCATCCACGAGACGTTTCCTGAGTATCTCCGCCATATCGGCATCTTCAGGCCCCAGGATCTGGTCCATGAATTCCACAACAATGACCTTTGAACCCAGCCTGCTGAAGGCCTGTGACATCTCGAGCCCGATAGGGCCGCCTCCCAGGACAATGAGTGTTGTGGGCAAGGTTCTCTGGGTAAATACGGTTTCGTTTGTCCAGCACGGAACGTCCGTCAGGCCGTCAATCCTGGGCAGGGCAGGGCTCGACCCCGTGGCAATGACCCAGCTCTTTGCCGATATCCTCGATCCATCGAGTTCGACCGTATGGTCATCTGCAAAAACAGGGGAGCCGAAGAGTATCTCTGCGCCGAGTCTGCAGAATCTCTCCGGGGAATCATGGTGCTGGATCGTGTCGATGACCGATGCAACCCGGTCCATGACACTGCCCAGATCCACCGGGGGTAGTGATATCTCAGGGAGACCGAACTCCTGTACGCGCCTTGTCTGAGCCCAGACCCCTGCTGTGCGGATGAGCGTTTTGGAAGGAACGCATCCGTAATGCAGACAGTCACCGCCGAGTCTGTCGGATTTCTCAATGAGAACGGTCTTTGCGCCGAACTGGGCGCCACCTGCAGCAGCGGTGAGCCCTGCAGCTCCTCCGCCGATTATCCCGAGATCATAATCGTAACTGACCATACTACCTCCTCCTTTTCCAGTCTGATAGGTGCGGTCTCCAGGGTGATCGGTGTTTTTGGGTACAGTGTCCGGTGTATCCAAGGATACAGTAAAATATAGCCGAAGCAGTCCGTACTACAAGAGGTTTATATGAAAAT
>DAISYU010000018.1:19825-22891 GCA_036825155.1 Thermodesulfobacteriota bacterium
CAAACCGATTACTTATTCATCCTTCGTTGTGGCCAGCTGGCCATGCAGGTTAGACGGTAAGCTACGTACATTGGAGTGATGCGGTATCCCCGTACATAAGAAACAGATCTGTTCGCATCTTTGCAAACACTGATAATGAAGGAAATAGGACGATGATCAATCCGTTATAAGGTGCTCTGAGGCTATCGGTATCATGACAGGTCACCCGATAAGATCGGCAACATGCTCTATGGTGCCGGAGGTGTCATCGGTATCCAGATGCAAGCGGATCATGTTTCGTCCTGCATTTCTGAGAGCCTGCCAGTCACCTAACGCCTGGGCGGTTTTCAGTACGCCGAATCCTATGGATGAAACATCTGATCCTGCCTCTTCGGGGATTGGCACATCGTGGAGATTATCCGATGTGATTTGAATGAAGATCCCACTGCCCGCATCCCCCTTATGGAGCTGGCCGGTGGAATGCAGAAAGCGCGGGCCATATCCCAGGGTGGTTGCCACCTGATAGGTGTCCCGGATCTTCATGCGGAGATACTGCAGGGCGGCACTGGTTTCATCAGTCGGCTGCAGGTATGCCTGGATGGCGACATAGGAGCCGTCCTGGATGGTATCGAGATAAGTCATGATGGCCTCTTTCAGGCTGTCTGCCTTGAGATCGCCGTACACGGAGGTGTTGAACTCGCAGAGAACCGGGGTCTGCACAGGCAGGGCCCCTTTTTCCTTGAACTCGTTTACTGCCTGCTTTGAAAGGACCTTGGCAGACTCCACATCGGGCTGGTCAAAGGGGTTGATGCCGAGGAGATGCCCGGCAATGCAGGTGGCCATCTCCCAGAGGAAGAACTGTCCGGCCAGATCGTAGCGATCGTGCAGGTTGATGTGCACGGCGGGATGCCCTTCCTTCTCAAGCTCTCTGAGCCTGTCATCATATGTTTCGTCGTCGTTGAGAGTCATGTGGATAAAGAGCCGGTCGTCCTTGTACAGTCCGGGGAATCCGATATGTTCGTCAACAACCGGGACAATCCCCCTGCCTTCCTTGCCGGTGCTTTCCGCAATGAGCTGTTCAACCCAGTCGCCGAAGCGTTCAATCTTCCTGGAGAGAATAAACGTCACCTTGTCCCTGCCGGACTTCGCCATCTCACCCAGGACAACACCCAGCCTGGCGCCTGAGCTGTTTTCCAGCCTGCAGTCTTCGACCATGGTCATTGCCCGCTCCAGAACAAGGCTGATATCGATCCCCATGAGTGCGGCAGGTACAAGCCCGAAATAGGACAGGGCAGAATAGCGCCCGCCGATAGTCGGTTCGTTTATGAAGGTCTTCAAGAAGTGCAGTTTTTCCGCCATGGCCGTAAGAGGTGTCTGAGGGTCGGTTATGGCGATGAAATGCCTTCCTGCATTTTCTTTTCCGATCGTTTTTGCGGCAAGATTGTAGAAGAATCTGAAGAATGACAGGGTCTCGGTAGTGGTGCCGGATTTCGTGGAGACGATGTAGAGGGTTTTCTCAGGATCGAGGCGTGCTGCCGCGGCTGTAACTGCATCCGGGTCGGTACTGTCCAGTACCGCAAGGTCCAGGTATCCATCCTTTACGCCGAACGTTTTGCGGAGAACCTCGGGGGCCAGGGATGATCCACCCATACCAAGGAGCAGTGCATGGGTATAGCCCCTGGAGAGGATATCATCGGTGAAGGCGATGATATCAGGGATGTTCTCGCGCATTACTTCCGCAATGGTGAGCCATCCGAGCCGGTTTGTGATCTCTGCCGGAGACGGTTTCCATACCGTATGATCGTGTCTCCATATACGGGAGACGATATGATGATCGTCGAGCTTTTTAAGAGCCGTATCCACGACATCCCGGTATACTCCCAGGTTCTCCGTTATCCGGCAGGGATGTGACATCAGAACTCCTTGCTTTTCTCTCCGATGCTGCTCATGAGCGATTCAAAGGATTTTGCAAATGCGTCAACACCGTCTTTGAGCAGCTTGTCGGTTATGGCATCGAGATCGATGCCGTGCTCTGCAATCCTGTCCACCTGATCGCGGGCCTCATCGATACCCTCATCCAGGGTAGCATGTACTTTCCCATGATCGAGGTAGGCCTGAAGTGTGGCTGGCGGCAGGGTATTGACCGTGTGTGCCCCGACAAGCCCGTCCACATAGAGTGTATCGGAATAGTCGGGATTCTTTGTTCCCGTGCTAGCCCACAGGAGTCTCTGTACCTTTGCCCCCTTTGCTGCGAGCTGTTCCCATCGGGGCCCTGAAAATACCCGGTGGAAGATATCGTAAGCGATCTTGGCATTGGCAGTGGCGATTTTTCCCTGCAGCTCATTGGTGCCGATCCTGTCAAGGGCCGCATCAACCGAGGTGTCGACCCTGCTCACAAAGAAGGAGGCAACCGATGCCACCTTGCCGAGGTCACCTCCGCTTGCTGCGAGCTTCTCGAGCCCTGCAAGGTATGCCAGTGCCACCTCCTCGTAGTATTTCACGGAAAACAACAGGGTGACGTTGACATTGACTCCCTCTCCTATAAGGGTTTCGACTGCGGGAATGCCCTGCTTTGTCGCCGGTACCTTTATCATCACATTGGGACGGTTCAATGTTGTAAACAGCCTCCTGGCTTCACTGATGGTGCGATCGGTATCGTAGGCAAGGGCAGGGCTCACTTCGAGGCTTACATATCCGTCCAGACCTTTGGTCTCTTCGTAGACTCCCCTGAACAGATCTGCGGTCTGGGCGATATCCCAGAGGGTAAGCTCCTCGTAGATTTCATCGATTGATTTGCCCTTCTGAACCAGGTCTTTCAGATCACCATCATAGTCATTACTCCCGGCAATGGCCTTCTCGAAGATCGAGGGGTTTGAGGTGACCCCGCGTATTCCCTGGTCAATGAGAGACTGCAGCTCACCGGAGGTGATGAGTGATCGTCTGATGAAGTCGAACCATATGGCCTGCCCGATGTCGGCCAGTTCGTGGAGTTTGGTCATGATAGTGCTCCTTTTCGTAAAATAGTTAAAAATAGATGACCTCTATACCTTACAAGATTCATGAATGGAACCACAAGTCTCTTTATGA
>DAISYU010000018.1:22991-24934 GCA_036825155.1 Thermodesulfobacteriota bacterium
TGCACCACATGGTCCTTCGTGATGCCGAATTTATCAAAAAGCACCTCTGCCGGCGCGCTGGCCCCGAAGCCCTTCATACCCACTGCCTCACCCTCGAGCCCGATATAGTGTTCCCATCCCAGGGTAATCCCTGCCTCCACTGCTATGCGGGCGGTCACCTCTTTTGGCAGGATCGTCTGCCGGTAGTCATCATCCTGTCTGTCAAAGAGCTCCCAGCTCGGCATGGCAACCACCCTGACAGTTATGCCTTTGGCAGCAAGCATTTCTGCGGCATCGAGCGCAATATGTACCTCCGAGCCGGTGGCGATGATGATGATATCCGGCATGCCCTTTCCTGATTCCCACAGGATGTAGCCGCCCCGCTCCACCAGTTCCGCAGGAGCGTATTTTTCCCTGTCAAGTACCGGAACGCCCTGCCGGGTCAGGATCAGTGCCGTGGGACCTGTGGTATGGGTGAGAGCAATTCTCCATGCATATGCAGTCTCAAGAGCATCTGCAGGCCGGACCACGGTAAGGTTCGGTATGACCCTCAGGGACATGATCTGCTCGACAGGCTGGTGTGTGGGCCCGTCCTCTCCCAGACCGATGCTGTCATGGGTGAAGATGTATATGACGCGTATCTGAGAGAGGCAGGCAAGCCGGATGGCGGGCCTCATATAATCTGCAAACGACAGGAATGTGGCAGTATAGGGGATTATCCCGCCATGGAGCGCCATGCCGGTGGCAATTGCCCCCATGGCGTGCTCCCGAACCCCGAAATGGATATTCCTTCCGCTGTAATCCCAGCCGCCGCCCACGGCCCCTTGAACCCCCTGCTGTGATACAGAGGGTGACTGGAAATCCCCCAGGCCCTTCAGCCAGGAAAAGGTTGAAGGATTCAGGTCTGCCGATCCTCCAACGAGTTCGGGAATCCTCTTTCCAAGGGTCTGGAGAACGATCTCGGAAGACTTTCTGGTTGCCTGGGAGCCGTCTTCGGCAAGAGAGCGCCTGAGGCCTTCATCCCAGTTCTCAGGGAGTTCTCCGGCGAATATCCGCTGGAATTCCATGGCCTCTTCAGGATACGTTTCGCGGTAGTATTCAAAGGCGCTGTGCCACTTCTCCTCGTGCGATCTTCCCGTATCAATGGAGGTGCGAAAATGATGCAGCACCTCATCGGGGATGTAGAATTCCTCGTTCTCGGGCCAGCCAAGTTCTCTCTTTGCGTTTCTGAGCTCATCCTTTCCCAGTGGTGACCCGTGGGCCGAGAAGGAATCCTGTTTGTTGGGAGAGCCGAAACCGATGATGGTATCCACCACGATCAGTGTTGGCTTTTTTGTCTCCTGCTGTGCGGAGATAATGGCAAGATCGATCACCGGGGGATTGTTCCCTTCGGTTATGTGAACGATATGCCACCCGTATGCCTCGAACCGGGCGGCGACATCCTCAGTGAAGCACAGCCTCGTCGAGCCGGCAAGCGATATCCGGTTGTTGTCGTAGAGCACGATGAGCTTTGCCAGCCCCAGGTGCCCCGCCAATGAGCATGCCTCGGCTGCGACACCTTCCATAAGATCGCCGTCACCGGCCAGCACATAGGTATGGTGATCCACGATGCCGTGGTCCGGGCGATTGAATCTCTCTGCCAGGTGCGCCTCGGCAATCGCCATGCCTACGGCATTGCTTATTCCCTGACCGAGCGGCCCGGTAGTGACCTCGACGCCGGGCGTTACGTGGCTTTCGGGATGACCGGGAGTCCTGCTTCCCCACTGTCTGAAGGATTTCAGTTCCGACATAGGCAGGTCATATCCTGTGAGATGGAGCAGTGCATAGAGCAGCATGGAACCGTGACCAGCCGAGAGGATGAACCGGTCCCTGTCAGGCCATTGGGGGTTTGCGGGGTTATGCTTGAGGTGTTTCATCCACAGGACATAGGCCATGGCCGCAGCACCCATGGGGAGTCCCGGATG
>DAISYU010000018.1:25034-28453 GCA_036825155.1 Thermodesulfobacteriota bacterium
CACCGCTCGCATGGGGTCCCGTCCTCGAGGGCCGTTGTCAGGATCAGGGCTGTCTTGTCATGGGTGCTCTCGAGTTTGCCGGCAAACCAGGCCGGTTCTTCATAATATCCCATCACAGAAAGGAAATTGTAGATATTCGGGATGCCCATTCCTGAACAGATGCGTTCGTAACTTACATGGTTGAAGCGTTCCAGCAGATAGGAAAGCAGTTCGATCTCTTCTCTGCACCTCGGTGCAAAGTCCACATGCCCGCCCTCCGAGGCGTGAGCAACATAGTGCGTACCATCCCATGTGATGTAGGCTTCGCCCAGTCCTGTCCCCGGGGCGATGACCGCCATTGGTCCATGCTGTATCCTTTTTCCCTCATTCAGCGTGAACAGGTCTTTCTCATGGAGTACAGGGACACCATAGGCGATGGCTTCAAGATCGTTGAGGATCTTCACGGAACTGAGTCCGAGGCTGCTCTTTAAGGCTTCTTCTTCGATTATCCAGGGAAGGTTCGTGATCGTGGCCCGGGAACCCACAACAGGGCCTGCGACACCGAATACGGCAAACTCTACCGTGAGACTGTGCTTGGAGAGAAAGTCCCTTACAAGGGACTCCAGGGTCTCATATGGTGAAGTGGGCAGTGAGTCCTCGATTACCGGGGTCTCCACACTCCCGGATAGTTTGTACACACCCAGATTCGTTTTCGTCCCCCCCACATCACCTGCTATGAACATGATCACCTTCCCTGCATAAGAATAAATTCAACATTGGAACCCTGTACCTTACATCTTATACTTTATATCTCAAATCGTAAACTTTGTACTATAACCCATTACAGGTTATATCCTTTTTCTATCTTTTTCTTCCTGTTCCGGAATGTGAAAAATCTTCTTCAAATGTGCCGGACCCTGTACCTGTTTCTGCAAGCTCTCCGTAGTGTTCGTACAGACTCAGGAGTTTTTTCCTGAAAAAGAGATATCCGCTTTGCTCAGGCTTTCTTGGTCTTGGCAGGGACACGGCGAGTTTTTCCCTGATTCTCCCCGGGGCAGTATCCATCACCATAATGTTGTCCGCCAGCGTAATGGCTTCGTCGATATCGTGTGTCACAAAGATGATGGTGTGCCCAAGCTCCTCCCAGAGAGCCACGAGCAGTTCCTGCATGTCCCTTCGGGTATGATAGTCGAGCGATGCAAAGGGCTCGTCCATGAGCAGGACCTGCGGTTTCATGATGAGTACCCGTGCCAGGGCAACCCGCTGTTTCATGCCGCCCGATATCTCGCGGGGCAGATAATGCCGGAATCTCTGAAGCCCCACAAGCTCGAGGTAGCGGTCAACCTCCCTTTTACGGTAGGTCTTTTTCAGGACATTTTTCAGGCCGAATGCGATATTCTCTTCAACAGTCAGCCAGGGGAACAGGGTGTCCTCCTGAAATACGACACACCTGTCAGGTCCGGGTGTACGGATAATCTCCCTGTTCATTGCTGCATAGCCCGATGTAGGGCGTTCGAAGCCGGCGAGGATATTGAGCAGTGTGGTTTTACCGCAACCGCTTCTCCCCACGATACAGATCATTTCTGAAGGATATGCACAGAAACAGATATCCTCCAGCACCTTGTGCTGCGAGTCATTCAAATGGAACACTTTCGAAATGTGCTCCACCACTAGGAGGGGCTCGCCGCGCTTATCCGCTACTGTCCCGAATCTGCTCTCTGATTTCATATGTCAGGCCATCCTCCGGGCGCTTTTCAGGGACCCTTTCAGTGCAGCTACGAGCAGCACATCACTGATTCTACCCACAATAGCGATCAGGAGCATGCCCACAATAATCATGTCGACCCTTCCCATCATACGTGCATCCATGATTACTGCACCCAGACCGCCCGGTACTCCGGTCAGTTCACCAAGAACGAGATACGCCCATGAGATGCCGAGGCCGAGCCGCAACCCTGTTATGATATTGGGCATGCATCCGGGGATGAGTATGCTGAAACTCCCGCGGATTCGACCGACACCCATCATGGCCCCAGCTCTCAATAGATTAAGGTCGATCTGCCTCGCACCGGATAGCGTGTTGAGGTAGATGGGAAAGAAGGCTGCCAGCGCAACGAGAAAGACCGTTGTTTTTATGCCTATGCCGAACCACACCAGGGCCAGCGGCAGCCAGGTTATACCGGGTATGGCCCTAAGACCGTTCACGAACGAGTTGAACAGGGAATGTACGAGGGATACACGGCCTGAGATGATCCCCAGGGGAAATCCCACCAATACCGCAAGGGAGAATCCCAGGAATACCCGACAGAGAGATGCGAGTGTATCGCTGATGAAACGGCCTGCATACGGTGCCTGTCCAACTTCTCCGAAGATATAAAGATATCCGGTGTGAATGATTTCGAAGGGACGCGGAAGAAGGTATGCGGGAATAATATTCGTGTTCGTGATCACTATCCAGACAAGGATACAGGATGAAGGTATGATCCATGGCAATGAGGATCTTGTGATTTTTATGTGTGAAGCCATGCTCCCGGCCTCTTTCTCCTTCAGTGATGTTCCTGCTCATTCTGGATTCTTTCCATGACCATCTCCACGAACGACAGGTCAAAGAGCTCTTCATAATCCGGCTGTGTTTCGATCACCCCGAGTTCCTGCATCCTCTCTCCCAGTGCCCGGGTTCTGGCGACAAAGCTCTCGTCGATATACCAGGCCAGTTCCATGTTGGGGACTGCCTGTTCCAGAATATCCATGCGGGTGCCGAATGAGGATGCCATATCAAGCCATTCATCCTCATGCTCTATGAGGTATTCCGTGCTCAACGCGTGAGCCAGCACCAGCTGAAAGACCATATCAGGGTCTTCCCTGATCATTTCCTGTGTCACGAGCATGCCGGCATTAATGGTCCCTATGGTTTCGGGATAGTATGGATATGCCAGGATTCTTCCGTATCCCTCAACGGCTGCCAGAGTGGGGAAGGGCTCTCCGGACAAAAAGGCATCAATGCTTCCTCTGGCAAGGGCTATCCCCATGTCAAAGAAGTCCACCCGTATCAGTTTCACATCTCTGTCCGGGGAGATATTGTTCTGAGTGAGGGTTTCTCGCAGGAGTATCTCATGCATGGTACTCGGCACATAGCCGATGTTCTTACCCTTCAGATCAGCCACGGTTTCAATGGGACCGTTTTTTTTCACCACCAGGGCCGAACATTTATTGCACAGCGCTGCAACTATTACCACCGGCTCCCCCCTGGAGGCAGAGTGAATGGCATGGGCCAGGGTGGTACCGCACATATCGAGGCTGCCTGAGAGCAGGGCCAGTTTCTGATCAGCAGGGTTGGTGAAGGAATAGACAGTGACCGTTCCAGGGGGCGGCACAAAGCGATCATAGAAAAACGGCTGGATCGTCTGGGCCGTCTTCCATGTTCCCACCCTGTATTCCTG
>DAISYU010000018.1:28553-42328 GCA_036825155.1 Thermodesulfobacteriota bacterium
TTTGATTCCAGATCCGGATTCCATCCCATCTCCAGCAACAGCTCCCTGCAGGTCTCTATGTTTCTGCCCCTTCCTCTGCCGGTATCGGCCTCGCTGTCCCGGGGGCTTGCTCCCACCTCAGGGAAAAAGAGATTGGCCCCGGCGATAAGCGATGCGCTGTGAGGTTCGTGGGTGCAGTGCGCCCGTGGGATATCACCCATTACCAGTCTGCTCACTGCCACCATCCTGGCCATTTCCCTCTCGGATATCATGCCCTGAGGCTCGAAAGGAGATCCGGGGAAATTGATCCGGCGCATGACTCCGCTGTAGGTTGCTCCGAATTCGCGTGCAAGAACCATGAGGTGTGCGATCTCATCGCTGCTGTGTTCGGGACCGATCGGTTCCACACAGTTCATCCAGAGCAGGCCCACATCCCTTATTACCCGTATGGTATGCAGACGTTTTTCCACTGAAAACGGCGTGTCTCTCCCTTCTCCGGCCCTCAGTGCATGGTAGAATCCCGCAAATCCTGCAGCCAGAAGGCGTTCTCCTTGCTTGTGGGTAATGTCACAGGTGTTGGCAACCAGGGGAGTTATAATTTCTGACTTCAGGATTTTGGCGATATCGATGAGCTTGTCCAGTTCAAACGTGCCGGATGTCATGATGTTCAGTGCGTCTGCACCGTTGGCTTCGGCAATCCTTGCCCAGGATATGATCTCATCGATGCTGAACTCACTCGTCTCAGTAAACACCCCGATATTCTTTGCCAGGGAACAGAAACGGCAATTGAACGGGCAGGGCTCGATATTTACCCCGATATGAAAATGGTTCTCCCCTTTGCCGGCAAAGAGTTCCCGTGATATCCTGTCGGCTGTTTCCATGACGGCATAGACTTCCCTGCTTTCAAGATCCAGCTGCAGGAGTTTCTTCGCCTGGGTCTCATCAAGCCCGGCGAGGTCCTGGGCCTTTTTGAGGATGTCATCAGTCTCATGATGAATGGACCAGTATGCGCTCATGTTCTCTCCTTTTTTAGGAACAGGCATGTTTCAATAATGGACACAGGACAAAGACCTTCCGGCAATAAACCTGAGAACATGCCGGAGCGCAGGCACTTCACGATGCAGGATTTTTTTTATGTCTTTTTGCAACAGGAACATACCCTGTATATTAAATGTGCCGCACTACAAATCAATGGGTCGAGCCGAGTGCAGAGTGTTTGTCAATGTTCGGGCCATAGCCTAAGCACCCATTCTGCTCAGGGCCAAAGGTCATTGAACACCGTGCAAACAGGTCAATGGATGAAAAGTATTTCCCTGAACTGGTAAAAGTTTGTCCCGCTGCCGTATCTTCAATGATGGCATAGATTATGTAACCTTTTGTATCTATGTAAGAATCCTATGATGCCCTTCAGTGTACAATCCTTGCATGCCGTACTGTGCCTGTCTTTATATGTGACAGGCACAACGGGAATACGCAGCGATGTCAGTGATTAGTGGCATCAGCCATTGATGTAGGGAACAGGAGGTGGATTATATTGCGCGACAGGGGCGTTAAGCATTCAGAAAAAGCCATCAATTTCCTGTTCAGTATGTATCCATGATTGGTGTATAGTTTTTTAGAGAAGTTGCACTGTGTTGATATGAGAGAGGGTGCTCACGGAAAGACTGGGTTGTTATGAAATCCGTATACATGAAAACAGAGTTGAGGGTGTATCTCATCATCTTTGTAATGTTACTCCTCGGCGCGTGTTCAAAGTCTTCACAGGACAAGGATCTTACCCCGCAGCCGGAGATGGCTCCCGAAGTACTTGAAGCGCAGATCGATTCTCCTGCCGGCAGGCAAACAATCTATAGCGGCGAGTCACTGAACTTCGAAGGGAGTCTTAAGGGAGGATCTCCCCCGTATTCTTATACATGGGATTTTGCCTCAGCGGCACAACTGTCCACTCAGCAGGATCCGGGGCAGGTGGTATTCTCAAGGCCGGGTACGTATACCGTCGTATTTGCCGTGAGAGATAATTTCGGGGAATACGCCGAAGACTCCGTACCCATTGAGGTTGTCGCTGACACAACGCCCGAGGCACTTATCGATTCGCCAAAGGAGGATGTTGTTGTTTCAGAAGGTGAAGCGGTTACCTTTGCTGCATCAGTTAGCAAGGGAAACCCGCCGATTAGGTATGAGTGGGATTTCAGTGGCCAGGCAGCTCCTTCCGGAAAAGAGGACCCGGGCAGCATAACCTTTCCCGATACGGGCACGTACCCCATCAGATTCACGGTGAGTGACAGGGATGGGGATACGGACAGTGCTGCCGTCACGATAGAGGTTAAACAGAACATCCCAGATGCTGTGATTGTTTCACCCAAAGAGAACCCGGTGATATTTCAGGGTGAATCGGTTCTTTTCTCAGGCGCTGTCCATGGTGGGAATGCACCGCTGCGCTATGCCTGGGATTTCGGCGGGGGAGCTCAGAATTCTTCACAGAAAAGACCGGGCAATGTGGTGTTTGCATCACCGGGGGTATATCAGGTCATGTTTACAGCGCAGGACGTTCACAAAGACCGGGATTCTGATGAGCGTACCATAACGGTCATAGAGGACCTGAAACCCAGGGCATACATAATTTCTCCGGACAAGGATGTAGCCATACTTGATGGCTGCTCGGTGAATTTCAGGAGTTTTGTGCAGGGGGGAAACCAGCCACTGAAACTTGATTGGGATTTTGGCGGGGCCGCGATGAATTCTTCCACGCAAGACCCGGGCAGTATCATGTTCTCAGACCCGGGCAGTATCATGTTCTCAGACCCGGGCAGTATCATGTTCTCAGACCCGGGCACCTATCGCATCACGTTCACCGTCAAAGACGCCAACAATGATACCATCTCCGAATCCAGGACCATAACAGTCATCAAAGATACGATCCCTGTTGTCTCCATAGACTCCCCTGGAGACGGCACCGTGATCACGGAGAAGGGTTCACTGATATTCCACTCGAGGGTGAAAGACGGCAACGAACCGCTCAGTTATGTGTGGGACTTCGGCGGAGCACGTGAAAATATACACGTAAAAGATCCCGGCGAACTTCTGCTGTCAACCATCGGGACGTTTCAGGTGCGAATGACAGTGACCGATGCGGACGGAGACACTGGATCAGATGCCATAACCCTGCAGGTAGCCAGGGACACCCATCCTCGAGCACGGATCGATTCACCGAGAAGGGATCTCAGGATCTATGAAGGTGAGTCGGTTGTCTTTGCCGGGTCGGTTGTGGACGGCAACAACCCGATGAAGTTCAAATGGGATTTTGAAGGTGGTGCAAAGAAAAGCAGGGTAAAGGACCCGGGCGAAGTTGTGTTCGACAAGGCCGGGTCATATACGGTCAGCTTTGCTGTTGAAGACAATGACGGAGACAAGGACAGTGATACCGTTACAATTACGGTCATAAAATCCACCTGGTCATATGTTGCAGGGGGATGGTCGCATTCAATAGGACTGAAGACGGACGGGAGCCTCTGGGCGTGGGGGTGGAACCTCCAGGGCCAGCTGGGCAACGGATTGAATGCTAGCTGCAATATGCCTGTACATGTAGGAGAGGAGCGGAACTGGAAGCTTTTTGCCAGTGGAAGTGCCCACACCCTCGCCATAAGAACAGACGGGAGCCTGTGGGTATGGGGATCCAATACAGCCGGCCAACTGGGTATCGGGCAGAGAAAGCAGACTTTTTCTCCGGTCAGGGTGGGAACGGACACTACATGGGCTTGTATTGCCGCGGGGAGTAACCATTCGCTTGCAGTGAAGAGAGACGGGTCATTATGGGTATGGGGCAGGAATACCGAAGGTCAGCTCGGTGACGGCTCATATGCGTATAGCATAATCCCTGTGATGATCGGGTCCGGTAAGGACTGGAGGATGGTGGCGGCAGGAGAGGCCCACAGTATGGCCGTGAAGGAAGGCGGAAGTTTGTGGGCGTGGGGATCGAACGAGCTGGGCCAGCTGGGCGACGGGACACAGGTTGACAACCCTGCACCCAAACATATTGCACCAGGGACACAGTGGACCTCTATTGCGGCCGGGAAACGGCATAGTCTCGCAGTAAGAAAAGACGGGACCCTGTGGGCATGGGGCGCAAATCTCTGGGGTCAGCTCGGGGATGGGACCAAGGTCTTCAAAGCAGCACCCATTCAGATCGGATGTGATACCGACTGGGAGTATGTTTCCGCAGGAGAATACCACAGTGTTGCTTTGAGAAAGGACGGGAGTATCTGGGCGTGGGGATGGAACGCCTTCGGCCAGCTGGGTATCGACTCTTTCACCGACATCCACACGCCTGCCCGGATAGGCTCGGACAAGGACTGGGTGAAGATAACTGCCGGCCTTCATCATACACTCGCCGTGAAGAAGAACGGGACCTTGTGGGCATGGGGATATAACGGCTACGGACAGGTCGGCGACAAGACGAATGAAGACAAGTGCGGACCGGTGCTCATACGGTAAATAGCTGAAGATAACAAGTCTCCGGTCGAGTGATTCAAAAGATTTTAAGCCAGGGCAGGTGTCTTGATTATTCCGCCGGCCTGTATATCATATCTTATAGATTATCAATTGATAGTGAAGTGTGCATGTTCTGCAGCCACACAACCTGGAAATGATCGAAAATTTCCAGGTTGATGAGAACTATACGTTTTCCTGATTTTTGGGAAATCTCCGCAAACGAACGTCTAAGTGGTTGTATATCAAGTAAAATATAATCTCTAAAGAGAATTTATCAGCCCGTTCAATTCATCAAGAAAGAACGATGGGAAAAATATCCTTGACAACAAGGGTTGATCATGACATATGCATAATGTGCATGAAGCAAACACAATGTGCATAAGGTGATGCGATGAAGAGTATTAAATCCGTCGAGAAAGCCGTTGATATCATGTCTTGCTTCACAGTTGAAACCCCATCCCTCACTGTTACGGAGATCAGCTTCCTCACAGGCTTCAACCAGAGTACCGTATCCAGGATCCTGGCAACGCTGGAGAAAAAGAAGTGTGTGGAGCGTGCAACTCCCGGTGGAAAATACAGGCTCGGGGTGAAATTTCATCAATGGAAGATGATCCTGTCGCAGGAGACAAGTATTGGTGATATTGCACGCCCGGTCATGGAAAAACTGAGGGACTTCTGCGGAGAGGAGGTCTCCCTGTATGTGCTCAGTGAGGGCAGCAGAATCTGTGTCGAGGCTGTGAAGAGTCGTTACGGTATAGCCAGGGTCACACAGGTGGGTAAGCTTCTGCCCATACATTGCGGTGCATCGGGCAAGGTTCTCCTTGCCTACCTGCCTGATAACGAGCGCAGGGAGATTATCTACTCGAGGCCTCTGGAAAAGTTTACCCCAAAAACCATTACCGATCCTGATGAGCTTGAGGCAAATCTGCAAAAGATTCGCAGCGACGGGTATGCTACCAGTCTCGAGGAACGTGAGGCAGGAAACTATTCGGTGGTAACTCCGATCCTGGGGAAGGATGGAAAAATACTGGCGAGCCTGGCGATCTGCGGACCAATCTTCCGCCTTACGGATGAACAGCTTGAAAAGAACATCGCAGCTGCAAAGAATGCAGCTGCTGAAATCTCCGTGGCCTTGGGAAGATCTGAAAAGGAAAAAGGGAAGCCTCAATGGTCGTGAGTCGTTCAACATGCTTCTGCAGAACATTGGTGATGATGCTGTCGCAGGAGTCTTCGATACATTCCTGTCTCGCCCCAGGTACTGAGGCAGGTGGAGGATTCATGAACCAGAGCCTGCCCGTGAATAAAGATCTTCCAAAGCCAGGAACAACCCGGATGACAAGGAGGAGCAATCCATGTCCATAGCCTTACTGTCCCTGATTGTATGTTTCGTTATCCTGATGCTCATCGGATTCCCCATCGCCTTTAACCTGATTCTCAGTTCGATCGTCTATCTTCTGGTGGGCGACTACCCACTGACACTGGTCTCGCAGCGCATGTTCCAGGGTATGAACGGGTTTGCCCTCCTTGCCGTTCCTTTTTTCATCCTTACCGGGCAGCTTATGGTCAAGGGGAGTATTCTGAGGGATCTCACCGATTTCGTGAATGCCTTTGTAGGGCATGTACGGGGGGCTCTTGCCCTCGTGACAGTGGGTACGTGCCTGTTCATGGGTGCCATTGTCGGTCTTGCCGTTGCAGCTACCGCCTCGTTGGGCTCTTTTCTCATCCCCATGATGAAAGAGGAGGGATACAAACCGGCGTTTGCATCCGGAGTCATGGCAAGCGCCTCGCTGCTGGGTCCGATCATGCCGCCCAGCGTCCTGATGATCCTGTACTGCATCTCAGTCGGGAGGACGTCCATTGCCGGGATCTTTCTCGGGTCCATTATCCCGGCTTTTCTCATCGCCATTGCACAGATGGTTGTGATTTATTTCATTGCGAAAAAAGACAGGCTGCCTAACCACGAAAAGGTCGGCTGGCCTCAGAAATGGAAGCAGTTCAGGAAGGCACTGCCGGCACTGTTCCTTCCCGTCATCATCCTAGGCGGTATCTTCGGTGGGGTCTTTACGGTGACAGAGGCTTCCGCGGCTGCAGCGGCCTATGCCTTCGTGCTCGTCGTTTTCGTTACCAAGGAGGTCAAGTTAAGCGATTTCCCCGGCATCTTCATGGAAACCGCAGTTACTTCCGGTCTCGTTATCCTGCTGGCAGGGAGCGCGACAGTAACAGCCTGGGCCATCGCAAATGAGCAAGTCATTCAGACCATAAGTGGTCCGCTGGCTGGTATACCCCTCTGGGCATTTCTCGGCATGCTCAATGTCCTGCTGCTGATAAACGGCATGTTCATGGACGACTATGCCTCGGTTATCGTCCTGGGGCCGATCCTGGCCCCCATTGCCTGGGCTCTTGGGGTAGATCCTATCCAGATCGGCATTATTATATGTGTTAACCTGGTCATTGGCCTCGCCACACCGCCGTTTGGCATCACGCTCTTCGTCACGAGTCCCATGTCCGGGGTATCAGTGGAAGATACCTTCAAGAGAGGGTGGCCGATGCTCGTAGCCAGCATCGTCGTGCTGTTGTTCGTGACCTACTACCCGCCGTTAACCCTGTGGCTGCCCAGAATGTTCGGATATTAACGGGCAGCTATGGGATAGGAAATATGTAGGAAGAGGGAAGGAAATACAGCTTAAAAAAATTCTATGGAGGAAAGATTATGAAGAAGAGTCAATGGTTCACCATGGTGGTTGTGGCTATTGCATGCACGTTCCTGTTCTCAGGGATGGCCTTTGGTGCCAAAACCATCAAGGCAAGGGTTTCGCTCTGTAATTCACCGACACATCCGCAGTCCATCGGCATGCAGGTCTTCAAGAAGTATGTCGAGGAAAAGACCGGCGGGAATATAACGGTTGGTCTGTATTACAACTCCCAGCTCGGCGGTGAGAGGGAATCGGTGGAGCAGGTGAAAAACGGTTCGCTGGAGATGGCTACAGCATCAGCAGGTCCGCTTACGACCTTTAACAGCAAGTTCATGGTCCTGGACATCCCCTTTGCGTTCGACAGCTATGAGATCGCATGGGGCGTGCTCGACGGTCCCATGGGCGAGAAGCTGCTCGATTCAAGCGAAGACATCGGGCTCAAAGGGCTGGCCTATCTGGAGAACGGCTATCGTCATGTGACGAACAACGTCCGCCCGATCAACGGCCCGGATGACCTCAAGGGTATCAAGATCAGGACCATGGAAGCCCCGATGCACATGGAAAATTTCAAGAAGCTCGGTGCCAACCCGACCCCGGTTCCCTGGACTGAGCTTTACATGACCATGCAGCAGAAGGTTGTCGACGGTCAGGAAAATCCGCTGGCCAATATCTGGGAAGTGAAGATGTATGAAGTGCAGAAATACACATCCCTGACCGGGCACATCTATGATCCTATGCCACTGGTGGTAAACCTGAAGTGGTTCAACAGTCTTGCACCGGAAGAACAGAGCATCATCAAGGAAGGTGCAGTCCTGGCACAGAACTACAGCCGGTATGTCAACAAGGCACGTGAGGATGCAATCGTCGAGAAATTGACCGAAAAAGGCATGCAGGTGAACAACGTAACAGCAGCAGGCAAAGAGAAGATGAGAGCTACCTCACAGGCTGCCGTTGTGGCAAAGATCAAGGAAGGAACGGACAAGGCGTTTGTCGATGAGTGGCTTGCTGCCATCGAGAAGATGAAGAAAGATGTGAATGCGGGTTTCTAGGCAATAAGCAGCAGGGTACGGGCCTGCTGAAGTAGAGTGGGCCCGCCCCTTTCATTGCGTTGCCGCAAGGTAAGGATAGCATAGTAGAGAAAACGAGGAAGGCGATTCAAAGGAGTGGCAGAGATGGAAAAATCAAGACTGGAACGGTTCTGTGATCTCGCCGAAAAGGTAACACTTACCATCACAATGGCACTGTGCGCGGTCATGCTCGTGGTCGCCTGGATGCACGTAACCAGGAGGTATGTCTTCAACAATGCCCTGACCTGGTCGGAGGAATTTCTCCGTTTTTCCATCGTCTGGTATGCGCTGTTGTCTGCCAGCATCCTGCACAAGAGGAACGGGCACCTGGGAATAACCATTTTCAGAGAAATGATGCCGGGCAAGCTGCAGAAGTTCCTCCAACGGACTGTAATTTACCTGGCAACACTGACCGTCGGTGTGGTGACGGTCAGCGGGACTATCCTGGTCTTCAGTACATGGGGGCAGATTACGCCGGCTCTGGGTATATCCATGAGTATTCCCTACGCAGCGATCCCGGTCAGCTTCTTTCTGATGACAATGTACGGAATTCTGCACATCGTGCGTGACTTAAAGGGACTGCCGCCCCTGAACTCGGAGACCGCAGAACTTAAGGAATAGGGTGCATCTATGTATTCCATCCACGAAAAAGGATCCAGGATCATCTACAAAGACGCGATCGAGGATGTCGAGATATCCCTCGAGAAGGATAGATGCCTCGGCCTGATCGGATTCGAGGAGCCCCCGGCAATCTACTGGCCCGAGGATTTTCAAGCCGCTTTCGGATTTCCGGTTGGTTCCCCGCAACTGCGGGATCTTGCGCAGGGTGCGAAGCGTGTCGTTATTATTGTTTCCGATTCGACACGGGGTGTTCCCACCGCCAAGGTTATGCCTATGATCATTGAGGAACTTGCCTCGGCCGGTGTGAACAAAAGCGATGTCACGGTGGTCATTGCCACCGGGGTTCACCGGGAGGCGACCGCCGATGAGGTCACCGAGATCGTTGGGAAGGAATTGCTTGATGACGGGCTCAAGGTCATCAGCCATGATCCCTACGATAAGGACAAGCTTGTCTCTATCGGGACGACCACGTTCGGCACGCCCATTGAGGTCTCCAGGACCGTATTCGAGGCAGACCTGAGAATCTCAGTAGGAAAAGTGGAACCCCATGAGTTTGCTGGTTTCTCAGGAGGACGGAAATCTGTCCTCCCCGGGATCGCCAGTGAGAGGACCATAGAGGTCAACCACCGGCCTGAGATGCTCATGTCACCACAGGCCCGTCCGGGAGAGATCCTTAATAATCCTATACATAAGGATATGGTTGAAGCGGCCGATATGCTGAAGATCCACTTCACCATCAATCTGGTTCTGAACCAGGCAGGTGAGACGGTGGGAATATTTGCCGGTGATCTGATCGAGGCGCACCATGAAGCGGTCCGTTTCATGAGATCGTTCTGCCAGATCTCATTGACGCGAAGGCCAGACATCATTGTGACAACACCGGGCAGGCCGCTGAACATAAACTTCTACCAGTCCGTAAAGCCCCTGATTGCCCTTGCGCCGGTCATGGCACCGGGAGGAGTTCTTGTCCTGTACAGTTCCTGCAGGGACGGACTTGGTACCCAGGATATGCTGATCCCCTATGATGGGGCACAGGATATTGAAGAGGTCATCAGTCGTCTGAACAAAAATTACCGGATACAGATGGACCATGCACTCCTGCTGGGGAAGATCCTTCTGAATGGGGTCCGTATTGTTGTCTCCACTCCGAGTGTTGATGCCCCTATATTGAACAAGATGTTTATGGGTGCGGCGCCGTCCCCGCAAGAAGCAGTGGAGATGGCTATGAATATGGTCACGAACCAGAAACCCACGGTGCTGTTTTTCCCCCAGGCGCAGCGGGCGTTATCTGTTCTTGATAGTACTACAGCAGAATAAATCTAACGAGTTAAAAGGAGTAGAAATACCATGAAGAAGTTCAAGATTACAGGTGTCATTGCCAGGGAGATTATTGACTGCCGGTGGAATCCAACGGTCCAGGTGGATATCTGGGTAAATAACGAGATCCTCGGCAGGGCCGACGTACCTGCTGGCCGATCCACGGGTGCGAACGAGGCCAAGGAACTCCGTGACAATGAAGAACGATATGACGGCATGGGCGTTACAAAGGCGGTCAAGAATATTAACGAGATCCTCGGACCTGCCGTCATCGGCATGGATGTAACGGATCAGCGCAAGATAGATGAGAAACTGCGGGCCCTTGACGGGAGCAAAGACAAGTCGAATCTCGGGGCCAATGCCATCATCGGTGTTTCCCTGGCAGCTGCCCGTGCTGCATCCAACGCGGTTGGTCTGCCCCTGTACCGGTATGTCAACTGCAACGCGCATGTCCTGCCTGTTCCGCTCTTGAACCTGCTTAACGGTGGCAAGCTGACATCCAACTATCTCGATTTCCAGGAATTCTGCATATTCCCCATCGGCGCCGAAACATTCAAGGATGCAATGACCATAGGCAACGCCGTCAACAACAAGCTCCGCGAGATCGTTATCAAAAATTACGGTAAGATCGCGGCCAATGTGGGTGATGAAGGCGGATTCGCCACGCCGATAAAGAAGGTCCGCGAGGCCATGGACTGTCTCGTGCTGGCAGTGGAACGCGCCGGGCATGCTGACAAGATCGTCTACGGTTTCGATTGTGCGGCCACGCACTTCTACAACGAAGAGACCCAGAAGTATACACTTGAAGGCGAGGAACTGACCACCGGTGAACTGCTCGACTACTACAAGGACCTCATCAAGACCTATCCGATCAAGTCCATCGAAGACCCGTTTGCCGAAGACGACATTGAAGGCTTTGTCCGGGCCACCAAGGAATTGGGAATCCAGATCATCGGTGACGACTTCTTCTGCACCAATCCGGACCGCATCAGGGAGAGGGCGCCTTTGGGTGCATCCGATGCCCTGTTGTGGAAGTTCAACCAGATCGGGACACTCTCAGAGGCCCTCGATGCCGCTGAGCTCGCCTACCGGCAGGGCTTCGGGATCATGGTTTCGGAGCGTTCCGGAGAAACCGAGGACCCCATCATCGCCGATTTCGTCGTCGGTATCAATGCCGGTCAGATCAAGACAGGTGCTGGTGTCCGAGGAGAGCGGACCTCGAAGTACAACCGGCTCTTCCAGATCGAGGAGGAACTGGGATCACAGGCCCGCTATGCCGGCAGGGATTTCCGCTGCGCATTTTAGCACCAGTTTTTACGTAAACAGAATGAAGCACGGGGACAGGTTGCATGGTCCCCGTTAAAGAACTACAGAAGTGCTTTTCCCGTGTTATACAAGGGCTTCAGGCAGCGTATCTTCGCTGCCTTGAGCCCTGTTGGACACGGAGAATCTCAGGAGGCGTTCCCATGAGTTACATCAAAAACCTTGAAACACTTCTGGCGCACGGCAACGAGAGTCTCCGCCGGATCGCCTTGGATATCGTTGAGCATGCCCTGGCAAAAGCGGACCCGTACAAGGCAGTCAAAGAGCTGGTCCGTCTCGAGGGTGACATCCTGCATGTCGGAGAGATCCGCCTCGATCTGAAAAAGCAGGGGAGGATCTTTGTCCTCGGTACCGGCAAGGCGACGTTTCCCATAGCCAAAGCGCTCGAAGAGATCCTGGGAGATAGGATAGACGACGGTGTGATCATCTGCAAATACGGCCAGGAAGGAACCCTTGATCATTCACGGCTGTATTTTGCAAGCCACCCGATACCGGACGAGGCAGGATTCGAGGCAGCAGGGGAGGCCCTTGCCCTGGCGCACAAGACCGCTCCGGGCGACATCGTATTCGCAGGCATCACCGGCGGGAGTTCTGCACTGATGCCCTATCCGGTGGAGGGGGTCACCCTGGATGAGAAGAAGCTCGTCAACAACCTGCTTTTGACCTGCGGTGCCAACATCATAGAGATCAATGCTGTGAGGAAGCACCTGAGCCGGATAAAGGGCGGTTGGCTAGCGAAGGCAGTTCACCCTGAGGCGCACCTCATAAATCTGACTGTTTCCGATGTGATCGGTGACCCGCTCGACTATATCACTTGTCCCACGGTACCTGATACATCGAGCTTCGACGATGCGCGAAGGACACTTACCAAGTACGAACTTTGGGACAAGGTGCCGGCGTCGGTCAGCAGGTATCTGAAAGCCGGTGATGCATCCCGGGAAACGCCAAAGGACCTTTCCGACCACAAGCTCGACAACTTTATCATCGTTGCCGGGACAGCTGCCTGTGAAGGTGCTGCCGAGAGGGCCGAGGAGCTGAACTTCCAGACCATGATCCTGTCCACCATGCTGGAAGGTGAGAGCAGGGAGCTTGGCGGCACGTTTGCAGCCATCGCAAAGGAGATCCTCCTGAACGAAAGGCCGCTCAAACCCCCCTGTGCAATAATCGGCGGTGGAGAAACCACGGTGAAGATCACGTCAGAAGTCGGGCAGGGCGGGCCGAACCAGGAATTCTCTCTCGGTGCGGCTCTCTGGATCGATCAGATCGGAGACGTCGTGATAATCGGGCAGGATTCGGACGGAACGGACGGACCGACTGACGTGGCCGGAGGCATCGTGGACAACCTGACAGCTGGGCGGGCACAGGAACTTGGTGTGGACATCTACGCAGCGCTTGGCAGGCACGATACAACCCATGCCCTTTTGAAACTGGAGGATGCCATAATTACCGGTGCCACAGGAACCAACGTGAACGATCTGAAACTCATGCTGGTTATGCCGAAGCGATAGCACAACCCAAAGGGGGGAACCGTTACCATGACCGATCAGAAGATCGCCTCTGCTGCGACCGTGTTTGCCGACCGGTTCTACATGTCGGACAAGACTCTTGATCAGCTTTCCATGCTGGGAGGTTATGCCTTTGCCGATGCCGCAGATGCTGCCGGCCTGGCGGAGAAGATCGGAGGTTCTCCCTCGGTGAAGGTCATCGTATCCGAGTATATACCCATCAATGATGTGGTGTTGAGCCGGGCCCGGGACCTGAAAGGCGTGATTGCGTACGGGGCCGGTTACAACCACATCGATGTGGAAGCCATGAAGCACAGTGGTATTAAGGCCTGCAACTGTCGGGGTGAGAATGCCGAGTCAGTTGCCGAGCTGGCCTTTGGCCTTATGCTCGGCCTGTTAAGACGTATCCCGAAGGCAGATCCATGGGTCAGAGCGGGTGAATGGGAAAAGGCAGGTATGGTTCTGCCGGGATGGGCCAATGGCAGGGAACTATGGAAAAAAACCCTCGGGGTGATCGGACTCGGTCAGATAGGTGCCAGGGTGGTCAGGATTGCGAAAGGCTTTGACATGACAGTTCTCGGGTACGACCCGTTCATGAAGCCCGAAGCGTGCCGCTCCCTGGGAGTGGAACTGGTGTCCCTGACAGATCTGTTGTCACGCTCGGATGTTCTTACCATTCATGTCCCGCTGAGTCCTGAGACGCACAACATGCTCGATTCCAATGCCCTGGCAGGCGTGAAACCAGGGATGATCCTGGTCAATACGTCCCGGGGCAGGGTGAT
>DAISYU010000019.1:0-9608 GCA_036825155.1 Thermodesulfobacteriota bacterium
ACCGGGATGGAAAGCAGATCGCTCGCCCAGTGATACGTATCAGGGTCCAGCCGTTCCCCTGCAAGGAACAGGTACTTCAGGCAGGATATATCGTAGTTCTTGATATATCTCCCCTCGGGATCCTCTTTCTTGATGGCCCGAAATGCCGTCGGAGCGGTGAAAAGAACCTTGACATTATGCTCGGAGATCACCCGCCAGAATGCCCCCGGGTCCGGGGTTCCCACCGGCTTGCCCTCGTACATGATTGTGGTGCACCCGTACAGGAGCGGGGCATAGATGATGTAGGAGTGGCCGACGACCCAGCCCACATCTGATGCCGCCCAGTATACATCGCCTGGCTCCACGCCGTAGATGTTCTTCATGGACCATTTCAGGGCAACTGCATGACCTCCGTTGTCCCGCACCACGCCCTTGGGGACGCCGGTGGTTCCGGAGGTGTAGAGGATGTAGAGCGGGTCTGTCGCCTCTACCGTAACACAATCAGCAGCAGAGACACCTTTCAGTGTTTCGTTCCAGTCGAGGTCTCTTCCCGGGACAAGGTCGGCTGTTGCCTGGGACCGCTGATAGATCACGCATTTCTCGGGTTTGTGTTTCGAGAGTTCAATTGCCTTGTCCAGCAGCGGTTTATAGGGGATCGCGCCTTTCGGTTCGATCCCGCATGATGCAGACAGGATCACCTTTGGTTTTGCATCGTCGATCCTGACGGCAAGTTCGTGGGGCGCGAATCCGCCGAAGACCAGGGAGTGGATTGCGCCGATACGTGCGCAGGCAAGCATGCTCACTGCTGCCTCGGGGATCATGGGCATATAAATGACTACCCGGTCTCCTTTTTCCACGCCAATGGATTTCAGGACACCTGCAAAGTGCGCCACATCATCGAGCAGTTGTTTGTAGGTAATCTTGCGTGTGGTCCCGGTGACCGGGCTGTCATAGATGAGTGCCACCTGGTCACTCCTGCCGTTCTCAACATGAAAGTCCAGGGCATTGTAGCAGGTGTTCATCTTCCCGCCGGCAAACCACTTGTAAAAAGGTGCTGCCGAGTCATCGAGCACCTTGTCCCACTTCTTGTCCCACTGTATCGCACCTGCAGCGATACTCCAGAACCCCTCCTTGTCATCCAAGGAACGCCTGTAGGCGTCTTCATACGATTTGTACATAAAAAGAAACCTCCTGTTTTTTTGTTCTTTTTCCGTATTGTTGATAGTTCCCACACCTAAAAAAATTAAATTGAATACAAACAGGTGAGCAATGAACGTGCCACGAAGAAGCCTTGCGTAAATACGGGTGGTTAGAGATCAGGCGCGGCTCCAAAGGTGTCCGGTATCCCGGAAAGTGTCCATTAATAAAGACAGGTGTCCTGTAGGGCCTTCGGGCAGGGGGCTAGGCTATAGGTATTTAGACTGTAGGCTGTTAATATGAAAACAGGATCCAGAAGCCAGTAGCCAGAATAAAAACCTGAAAGACATTGCCCCTGCAAACCGAGAACTTTTCATGCTTCATTGCGGTCAGCTGGCCATACCCGTTAGGCTATAGGTTTTGTGCAGGTATGTTATATGAATATGGCCTTGATCAATAATGCACAAAAAAACTATAAACCTACAGTCTACTAACAGCCTTCAGCCTATAGCCTACAGTCTAGAAAAAGCACCCCAAGGGTATTTCTTTCAGGGCACCTACAGCCAGAAAGAGGGCACTTATCGCCTATTCACAGTCCCATTTTCTTCATCTTTTCGTACAGCCACGACCGGCTGATGCCGAGGATCCTTGCCGCCTGGGCCCGATTCCCTCCTGAGACCCTCAGTGCCTCCAGGATCACCTCGCGTTCATGGTTTTCCATGCTCGGCCTGAGCAGTTGTTTCTTCGAGGGCTGCTGGTGTTTGTTATGGGTAGGCCGTACGTCTTCCCGCAGGTAATGCGGCAGGTCCTGTTTCTGTAAGATGTTCCCCCGGGCAAAGTTGATCGCGCGTTCTATCACGTTTTCCAGCTCCCTGACATTTCCCGGCCAGGAGTGATCGAGAAAGATCTCGCGTACCTCTTCAGAGATGTCTTGGATATCGGTATTGAAGACCTTGTTGTATTTTTCCAGGAAGAACTGCACGAGTAGTGTTATATCCTGCCTCCGCTCGCGCAGAGGAGGGGTATGCAAATGGACGACGTTGAGCCGGTAGTAGAGGTCGGAGCGGAATCTCCCGTCGGCCACCATATTTTCGAGGTTCCTGTTGGTCGCCGCGATAAACCGTACGTTTACCTTGAGCGGCTCGTTGGACCCGATGGGTTCGAAGCTCCTGTCCTGAATGACCTGCAGCAGCTTGCTCTGCAGCGCAAGGGGCATGTCTCCGATCTCGTCCAGGAACAGGGTGCCTCCATCGGCCAGTGCAAGCTTGCCCTGCTTGCCTGAACGCTGTGCACCGGTAAAGGCGCCTGCCGTGTACCCGAAGAACTCTGATTCCATGAGGCTGTCGGGGATGGCTGCGCAGTTCACCTTGACCAGCGGTCCTGACCGGTTGCAGCTTGTCCTGTGGATCGCCTGTGCGATGAGCTCCTTGCCTGTTCCGCTTTCACCGGTAATGAGGATGTTCGAGGTGCTTCTAGAAACGATCTCGGCCTCTTCGATAACCTGTCTGAATGCCGCATCAGCCGTAACGATCTGATCGAACCCGGTGCCTGGTTTATTGCGAAGAGGCCTTGCAGCATTCGTTTCCGGGAGGTCCTGGTCCATGCCGGCAAGTTTTCTGGCAAGCTCCTTGAGCTCATCGAGGTTACGAAACAGGATCTTGCCCACGGCGCCTACCACCTGGCCTTTGCGGATGATAGGGAGCGAAGAGACCACGTAGGGGACCTGGTTGATAAACTGCAACTCGTTTATCTCAGGGACACCGGTTTTGAGGACCATATGCAGCCTGGTGTTCTCGATGACCTCTTCAACCGGTTTGCCCACGATCAGGTCTTCCTGCTTGCGCAGAAAACGCTGGGCAGCCTTGTTGATCATGGAGATACACCCTTTCTCATCCACCACAACAATGCCGTCGTAGGCAAAGTCCATTACCGACTGCAGTGTCCGGTAGAGCTTGGTTACACTCTCGAGTTCATCGACGATGCGGATCAGATCGGTCAGGTCCTGGAACACGATGATGGCCCCGGTGACGGCCCCGTCACACGTGATGGGGGTGATATTGCATAACAGGCTCAGATCACCCTGTGAGTGCAGGATTCCCACAGAGGGATTCCCTCCCACCATGACGTCGTCGAGTCCCAGTCCCGGGAGTACCTGGCTGACCGCCTTTCCGATAGCCTCTGATGCGTTTGTGCAGAGGATAGTTTCAGCCGCCCTGTTGATGCTGGTGATGAAACCGCTGCCATCGAGGGCAATGAGACCGTTGTACATGGTGTTCAATATGGCGCCCAACCGGCTGTTGAGCCGGGTCTCTTCCTTGAGCATGGCCATGATCCATCCGGCCTTGGTGAATATGCCGCTCAGTTCTTCGTTGTCATTGACCACAACGGCGTTGCCTGCATGGCTGGTGCGTACGATCTCCTTTACCTTGTCGTACGGGATATTCTCATTGAGTGTCATGACGTCGGTAGTAAAGAGATCCGTAATGGGCATATCCGGAGGGATACCGGCGGCGATGGCATCATAGAGGTTTGCCTTGGTCATGATGCCGACGAGACGGTTTCCATCTTCTGTTACCGGCAATGCTTCGAGACGGGTCTTCCGAAAGAGATGAGCTACCCTCCCTATGGTGTCGGCTGCACTCAGGGTCTCAAAAGAGCCGGTCATTATATCTTTCATCAACATAGCAATCTAAAAAATCCTTTATACTGCTTTTGGACTTTCAATATACCATTATTATGGATATTTAATGAATGGGAATTTTATGTTTCCTTTTCTATCCTGTAACATTAGTGGCAGGATAATCCTACGAATGACTGTGTATACATCGAAGGGACAACATCATGACTATCAGGTTTGCGGACAGCCATTGCCATCTGGACATAACTTTGCTCTCTGACGCGCAGGGTATTGTGTGGATCAGGGATATGGCATGCCTTTCCGTCTCATGGAGCTACAGCGGAAAGATCCGGACAACAGATGATCTGAGAACATACTTCAGCAAGCAAAGGCAGGCAATTTCACTGCTCAATGATAATGGACTGAGGTGCTATTATCTGTGCGGCATCCATCCCCGTGACATTCCAGGCGACCTCAGCGCGGAGATGGTGCAGGAGCTTCTCAAGCCCTGCATCGACGATCCTCTTTGTCTCGGTATCGGGGAGATCGGCCTGGAGACCGGCAGCAACCGGGAGAAGGAGATCCTGGCGGCGCACCTCGATATGGCAGGAGAGGTTGTGGGCCGTAACAAAGTGTTTGGCCTCCATACCCCGAGACGAGACAAGGCAAGAATAACCAGTGAGCTTTTGGAGATGCTCGATAAGTATTTGATATACCGGGAGCATATTGTGGTGGATCACTGCACTGTGGATACCATAGCAACGGTGCTGGAGAAAGGCCTGTGGGCAGGGATCACCATGAACCCGGAGAAATGCAGGCCTGCCGATCTTGTCTCCATTGTCGGGCATCATAAGGGCAGCACGGATCGGATTATGCTGAACACCGATTCCAGTACAAAGATGTACCGGGATCTCCATGAGCTCAGCGGAAACAAAGCGATCGACGAAATGGTCCGCTTGCGTCTGATCAGACAGAATGCGCTGAGATTCTATCATCTCGAATAGCACAGGTGGTATACCCGGGCTCCAGTGCTGCATATGGTCTGGCCCTGAAATGAGAAAAACATAAAACAATGGGACTCGCGCAAAGGCGCACAGTGTGAAAGGGAAAGAATCAGAAGGATAAACGCAATTCTTTGCTGCTTGGCGTCTTGGCGCGAAAAAGTATTGTGTATTTTTTCTTCATGTTGCGGTCACAATCGTGCTCAGCTGATTCCTGCTTTTGACAGGACTTCTCTGTAGGCCTCGAAGCACATATGCTCGATTGATGAAAGCCGGCCAAATGCATCGTGGAACGATCCGAGACAGCTCGTAAACGTCCCGTGGCCGTACACGATGGCTGCGCGGTGTTTCTCCATGGCGCTCGGCAGCGTGTGCATGAGTCCGTATCTGCCTGCGCCCACTTCTCCGGCAACCACCGGGACATCTTCGATAAAACGTGTCTCTTCAAAGCCTAAGGCAGGGCCGAACATGGACATGATCACCGAAAACCTCGGGTGGCCGTGAAGGATGGCCGTATCGCCGGTCAGCCCGTAGGTCCTGACGTGCGCCACAAGCTCGGATGACGAGGTGAGGTCGCTGGTGGACGATCCGTCGAGCGGAACACAGTCGATGTATCCGGGGAGTTCGTCAAGGGAGGACCCGGTCTGGGAGATATAGATCAGGTCATCCTTTCGAAACGAAATGTTCCCGAAGAACGAGTCGACGAGTCCGGCGGCTACGATGGCCTTTCCCGCCGCATCCATGGCGGTAATGATGCTGTCTTCCGAATCAGGTGTCTCAGAAGACAGCGGATTCGGTCCTGCATATGGTTCTGTGCGGGAAAGCTTCTCGAGGGTGGAATCTATCCTGGAGGAGGCTGGACGCGGTGTATCACAATATCCGAAAAGGCCGTTTAAGGTGTCGGCGAAGTACTTGACGAATGTGGCAAAGCAGATGGAGCTGAAAGATACGAACGCCTGTTCCAGGGACACCGTGCCTGTGGTGATGATGCCTGTATCAGCTACAATGCAGCCCTTTCTCCGGTTCAGGGCATGAGCGACCCTGTGTACATCGAACGTCTCAACCACCGGGATATCGTGGATAAAGGTCAGTGTTTCACAATCGCACGGACAGATCAGTGAAGGGTTCTCTTCAATAAGATCTGTAATGAGTTCCCAGCGCACCGTCTCGGGACGGGCAACCATGAGGCTGTTGATGTTGAGGAGCCTGAACAGCTCCGTGATTGAATCATCCACGGCATTCCTGTTCGTGTAGATCTCATCGTCAAGGCCGTACAGCCCTGCGGCGTCATCGCTGTCTATGAGACCGTGGCGGATCAGTTTCGAAAGATATTTGTCTACCTGTTCCTGCATACCATAAGCCTTCCTGCACGTTCCTGGGTGAGTGTACCGTCCTCGTTGCATCCCCTGATCCGGTAGTACCTGCTCAGGGCCTCGTCGAAAGCGTTTCTGTCTATGGGGCGGACGTCGATCCCGGGGCCGGATGTGCCGGGTTCGGTAAAGAACCGCTCCGGCAGCATATCGTCCTCACGTCTGAATCCCCTAAGCGTGTTGATATGGCGCTCCAGGGTATAGATGTCGTCCCCGAGCCGGAGAAGGTCCTGGGTATCGTAGTCCAGGCCTGTCACTGCAGCGAGGCCCTTTGCGTATTCCTCGAGAGATGCAGCTAAAAAGGCAAATTTGCATCCGCCGATGGAATCGATGATAGCGTTGAGGTCTTCTGCTATCTTGATGATCCTGGCCTTGCCCGAAAAGGTGAAGCGGTCCGTGGCAACAGGCTTGCGCAGGATTTCGTGGGCAATAGGATATGCCCGCAGGTGGCAGGCCCCCCTCGTGGATGTGCCGTATGCAAGAGCCATCCCGTATACCCCCCTGGGATCGTAAGCAGGCATCTCCATGGACTTGACGCTCATTGACTTCTCCGGGGTGCCCATTTCACGGGCAAGGACCGCGGAACCGAGCTGAAGCAGCTGCCCGTCACCTCGTGCGCTGAGGATATCTTTCACCTTGTTCACAAGGGCCTGCGCGACGTAGCGCTCACCTCTGATCTCGGCAAGACAGGCGATGGTGGCTGCAGCGGTGATGGTATCCATGCCGGCCTCGTTGCAGATCTTGTTTGCCTCTATGATGGAGTCGAGGTCGGGATTCTCATTGAGCGCCCCGAAATGGGACAGGGTTTCGTATTCGGGGATTTCATGCCTCGCCCTTTTCTTGCAGGCAATGGGGCAGCCGTGGCAGGCATGGTTTGAGGGTTGCTCTGCCTCTTTTATCCGGGAGGCGGAGAATGCCCGGTAGTCCTCGAAGTAGGTCCTGCGGAAGTTGGCCGTGGGCATCATTCTCCTCGAGGCAATGAGATCCACCAGGGCGGCTGTACCGTAACGGCTGATGCCGGACCTGCCCATGATGGCAGGGGAGGCATCAAAGAGCCTGATGATGTCGGTCCTGGCCAGTTCTTCCTTTTCATGATCATATACATCAGTCTTATTGCTGCCGCGGATAGCGAGGGCTCTCAGGTTCTTTGCCCCCATGACACGCCCAAGTCCGCCCCTGCCGGATGCGAAGCTCCCATCCACCATGATCGATGCATAGCTGCATCCTGAAAATGCGGCGCTGCCTACTGCGGCCACCGAACCTTTGAAGGAACGGAACGATTCAAAGATGCTGCTGAGCGGCATATCAGCGGGGATGTCAGAGTCAGTGAACCGGACCTTGCCGTCCTCTATCTCCAGGGTGGTCTGCCGATCCGCCCTGCCGGTTATACAGATGACATCGATGCAGCTGCGTTTCATCTGGAGGGCAAGTCTTCCTCCCACCGAAGCGTTGCCAATGGTACCGGTAAGCGGAGAAAAGGCCGAAACCGTCATGCGGGCCGATGCCGGGATGCGTGATCCGGTAAGAGGCCCGGTGGAAAATATCAGACGGGCCTCCGGTTCAAGCGCCCCTATTGTCGGCTGTGCACTGAGCAGCCATGCCCCGATACCGCGGCCTCCCAGGAATGTACGGCTTGCATCCTCATCAAGGGTCTCATGAGATACTTCCCTGGTATTCAGATCGATGAACAGGGTCCGGAGAGCATAATCACGTATCTTTTCAAGCATGACAGCATGTTATGTAATGCAAATGATACGCAAGCTCAACAGGAAAACTCCTGTCTTCGATCATTCCATTCTGTAGGAGTGCAGATCTTTCCTGCTCCCTGTCTGACTTTCGACTTTTATTTACATTACGTTGCATGCCCTTCATTTCATTGTCCCTTTGGCCGATAAGGGTGCTATGTCTTGTGGAGTGTATGTAGTATGATGATTATTCCCCTAAGCGGCAGGATCAGCAGAAAGAATCCTCCCATCGTGACCATTGCCGTCATTCTCATCAACTGTTTTGTCCTGTTCTTCCTCCAGGCAGGTGATGGCGCCGTGCATAAAGAGGCAATCAGGTTCTATTTCGATTCCGGGCTCGCAGGGATGGAAATCTCCCGTTATGCCGAGTACAGTTCACTCCATACCTCCGAGATGAAAGGCCTTGCCGGCAGCGAGGTCGCTCAGGATCCCGAAGAGAGACGCTATCATGAGTTCATGGTCATGCAGCAGGACCGGGCCTTCATGAAAAAACTTGAGGCAGGAGAGATCATCACCCCTGAGGACGAGATCTACACCGACTGGCGCGAGAAGAGGGATCAGTATGAGACGATCCTGGGCAGGACCATCACCATGCGATACGGATTCATACCTGCCCGGCCCGGCATTGAAAGTGCCTTCAGTTACATGTTCCTGCATGGCGGGTTCATGCACCTGCTGGGCAACATGATCTTCCTGTGGCTGGTGGGATGCGTGCTGGAGCTTGCCTGGGGCCGCGTCATGTATATCGGGCTCTATATTGCGGGAGGTCTGTGTGCCGTGGGGTTGTTCGGACTGGTATACCCTGACAGCACCACCCCGCTTGTCGGTGCTTCGGGTGCGATAGCCGCTCTCATGGGAGCGTATACCGTTCTGTATGGCAGGCGGAAGATCAAGGTGTTCTATTCTCTGGGATTCTATTTCAATTATACCACTGTCCCGGCACTTGTTATCCTGCCGTTGTGGATCGGCAATGAAATCGTACAGCTCTTTTTCGGCGGAGTGAGCCAGGTGGCCTACATGGCTCATATCGGCGGCCTGACAAGCGGAGCCCTTATGGGTCTGGTCAATACGAAACTCATAGGCGGGGTAGATGAGAAGGTGCTGGAAGATGACCCGAAGACAAAAGTTCCATCAATGATGGCTGAAGCACTCGACAAGATCGAACGGCTCGACATGGCAGGTGCCCGGGAGATCCTGAGTATGGTTCATGGGATCGATCCGGACAACCGTGCCTGTCTGACACATCTCTATAACATTGAGAAACTCCATGTGGAGACTGCCGCTTTTCATGATGTGGCCAATAATCTGCTCAGGGTATTGCTGAATGACAGGCAGGCTCATCAGGAGACATTGGGGGTATACCGGGAATACATCAGCAAGGCCTTCAAACCGGTGCTGCCTCTCGGGCTGCTCTTTCGCATAAGTTCATACTTTGCTGCAACCGGACATCTTGAAGAGGCGGAAAAGATTGTCGGTATGCTCTTGAAAACGAATCCGGGTGTTGCACGGCTTCCGGAGGGACTGCTCCATATTGCCAGGGCATGTATCAGGGACGGTCTCACTGACAAGGCAAGAAAATACCTGCAGGTCATCTGCCTGCAATACCCTGCATCCAGTGAGTGCGGTATCGCCAGGCGATTGCTCGATGATATGGGTGGTTGACCGGCATAGCCTGCCTGCCAAGAGTATCCGCATTGCTTCAGCTATCTGTGTAAGGTTTTGAGGTTTTTTTATTCCGGATACTGAATTCTTTTTTCAC
>DAISYU010000019.1:9708-11387 GCA_036825155.1 Thermodesulfobacteriota bacterium
TATCCCTGCTGAGCGATATCACGGAGATATTTCTGTGCATACGGGATGATATCACTGTCAGGATACCCCTTGATCAGCCGCTGAAGGACCTTGACTGCCTTCTCAGGACTGAGCAGCTTCTCATAAAACACATTGGCTGCGAGGAAGTATGCCTTGGGTACGAGCGGGTCATGGGGCGATGCCTTGATAAATCGGTTGTAGACCCCCAGAGCTCCCATGAAGTTTCCCTGCTCATTCATTGAACCGGCTATCCTGAACAGCGCGGTTGCATGAGGGGAAAACGAAGAATCCAGGGCTGCGCATTCCAGATACACCTCTCTCATGGTGTCTCTCTTATCGCTCCTGAGGAGAAGGTCCAGATACCCCTTGGCATGTTCGAGCATCTCTTTTGTACGTTCCTTCAGCTTTAAGAGGTTGTAGTAGCGTTCTGCAAGATCAAGGCTCTTTATCTCACCTTGTGTCTCTGACTGGATAAGGGTTATTGCATCATCCAGCTTGCCTTCTTTAATCAGCACATTTGTCTGATTGATGAGGTCCCGTGTACTTCCCTGTTCAGCCCCTGTTGGTTTCTCACATACATCCTGGGTCTCGAAGTCCACATCATAGCCTATGGTATCGTGGTGCTGCAGGATGAGATAACCCATGAGATGATGTGCCACGATCGTGTAGTAGCAGTTTACCATGGCAAATATGAATATGAGGAGGATCCTCGGCACAAAAGGCTGGGCAAGATACACCACGGTTGCAGGTGCGCAGTAGAGTATGAAGAGAAAGAGATACATCAATAAATAAGACGGTCCTATCCTCCAGGCCATACGCACCGATATGGAGGGATTGATCGCACTCAAAAGGCTCCCGGATGTTGCCAGGACGATAACCACCGCAGGATAGATCAGGAGCAGGAAGACAACAATAATCCCGAAAAGGATCATCCCGAAAGCAGCCCCCATACCTATGATGACCGGCATGATGAAGACAAAGGATACGATTAATGCGAGAAAGAACAGTATGCCCAGTGTCCAGTATTTGACCACCACGCCGAAATCCTCCGAGATGGTACGCTCGTTGATCTCCGGCGGCTTCATGTTGCCCTGGGCGGTATCCTTGATTATGGTGAATCCGTATTTCAGCAGCACGCCGAACAGGAGTGTCTGGATAAGTTTGCTCAGCAGGCCGGGTGCGCTGAACAGTGTCATGAAGATCGACAGTACGACGATGAAGATGACCACCTGGGTGGTAAACGGATAGGCAAAGAACTTCGGTATCCGGTTCCAGAACGGCTCCACCACATTTTCGATGGCAAGCTGCTGCGCAACGCTTTTGCAATTCGGGCACACATACATGATGGTCTTTTTATTAAACCCGCTCAGATCGCGCCTGCTGATACAGTCTGAACAAAAATATTTTTCGCAGCTCTCACAATACCACAGAGCCGGCCTTGTCGGATGATAGGTACAGTATGTTTTTTCCATATGATAACTCCCTGGTACCTGGCAGATTCTTGGGAGCCTGGTTAAGCCTGCAGACCAAATACCGCCCGTCTTTATCGGTTCTATCGTCACTATCGCCTTGTTTTCTTGAGGTAAAATATGGATTTGGCTTCAGAAACGGTCAGGATCGACAGGTCTTGCCCGGACAATCAGGAGGGCTGATATCACGATGATGCAATAATTGATTGG
>DAISYU010000019.1:11487-16762 GCA_036825155.1 Thermodesulfobacteriota bacterium
AGTATGGAAGAATGGTTGCCAAAGGTCGTAGAGTTGATCACTTTTTACGGGATCAAGATTATTGCTGCGCTGGTTGTCTTCATTGTAGGACGGTGGATCGCCAAGGGTGTTGAGAAACTGACCGCCAAGGTCCTCGTCAAAAGGAACGTGGACCCCACCATCGTGTCATTTGTCGAGCATCTGGTCTACATCGCTCTGATCACCTTTGTCATCATAGCCGCTCTGGCCCAGCTCGGGATACAGACGACGTCATTCATAGCGGTCATCGGTGCCGCTGGCCTGGCAATCGGTCTGGCCCTGCAGGGCTCTCTTGCAAATTTTGCGGCCGGTTTTCTCATGATCATCTTCAGGCCGTTCAAGGCAGGTGATTATATCGAAGGCGGCGGAGCAGTCGGAACAGTGGAAAAGATAGAGGTGTTCACCACCACGCTCAAAACCGTGGACAACAAGGTGATTATCATTCCCAATGCAAAGATGATGGGAGACAACATCATCAATTATTCCGCAAAAGATACCAGACGGGTGGATCTGAACTTCGGGGTCAGCTATGGTGACGACATAGACAAGGTGAGAAAGATCCTGGCTGACGTGGTGGATAAAGAATCAAGGATCCTCAAAGACCCTGAAACCATGATCATTGTAAAGGAACTTGCGGACAGCAGCGTGAACTTTCAGGTGAGGGCCTGGGTGAAGACAGCAGACTACTGGGGTGTCTATTTCGATATGATCGAAACGGTGAAGAAACAGTTCGACGCAGCCGATATCTCCATCCCGTTCCCCCAGAGGGATGTTCATGTCTACGAGCACAAATAGAGGTGTGGATCCTCTCAGGAGACACAGGTGGTGAACCGGCAGGAAGGAGTTGGGAAACCGATTGCTTGCAGGGGACTGCATTGACATAAAAGGTGGCCCGCTTATACTTTAACCGTACACCCTTGAGGCAGGGTGTACGGATGCATCATTGATGGAGAAAGGAGGATGCATGGACGAAAAACAGCGCCTGGATGCCCTGGAAGTAGCCCTGAACAATGAGATGAGAGAGCGGGAGTTTTACCTCAAACATGCCGGAAGGACCAAGAACCCGGTGGGCAAGATCATGTTCCAGGAGATCGCGGATGAGGAACTGGAGCACTACCAGCGGCTCAAAGACCTGCACGAGAAATGGGAAAAAGCCGAGAAATGGCCCGCGACAATCCCCTTGAGCGTGAAGCAGACAAACATACAGGATATACTGAAGAATACCCTGAAAAAGGTTGATGAAATGCCTGAGGCCGATGATGACGATCTCAAGGCCATCGAGATCGCTGTCGAGTTCGAGGCCAAGGGTTCCGAGTTCTATGCAGCGCTCAGGGATGCATGTACCGATCCGAAGGAAAAGGCCTTTTTCGGCCTTCTTGCCGGGATCGAGCGCGAACACTACCTTTCCCTCAAGGACACGGAAGAGTATATGAAAGATCCTGAGTCATGGTTTACCAAATCAGAACATCATAGTCTGGATGGTGCATGATCGTATCTAAGATATGATCGCTTCAGCAGGTAAAGGTCTTTTCGGATAAGAAAGGTTGTAAGCGCAGGAGAGAGGTGCACGTATTGTGGGTAATGACGAGAGGACACCGGCAGAAGACCTTTCCTCCATCGTTATCGTATCCGGGGGTGCAGGTGCCAGTGCCGAACAGGTAGTACATACGGTTCTGGCGCAGTTTCCATCGGCAACGCTGCCTGTTGTCACTGTTGCCAATGTGCGTTCAATCCAGCAGATCAGAGATGTTGTGGATCAGGTCAGGGCTCATGGCGGGTTCATCGTTCATACCCTGGTGGATGGTGCCTTGAGAGATGCCATGAACTCTTTCGGAAATGACAGCGGCATCGTGACCATAGACCTCATGGGAGAACTGTTGGACACCCTGGGTGCGGTACTCGGCCAGGAGCCTCTGGGTGAACCCGGTCTGTACAGACAGTTGAACAGGGAATATTTTGAACGGGTGGCTGCCATAGAATTTTCCATGGCTCACGACGACGGGAGAAACACCCATGAACTGGACAGAGCAGACATCGTACTGCTCGGGGTGTCCCGGGTTGGTAAGACACCATTGAGCATGTACCTCTCGGTCCTGGGATGGAAGGTCGCAAATGTACCGTTCATTAAAGACCAGCCACTGCCCGGCGAGGTGTTTGAGATCGAACGGGGACGTGTCATCGGTCTCGCCATTGACCCGCAGCGCCTGATCAATCACCGGAAAATCCGTCATGAACGCATTGCCGGCACGCAGCCTTCCACCTACATGGATCCGGGAATGATCTTCGAGGAATTGGAGCAATCGCGCAGGCTGTTCAGACAAAAGGGGTTCTCCGTGATAGATATCTCCAACAAACCGCTCGAGACAAGTGCGGATGAGATCATCGCCCTGATATCCAAGCGGCTCTCTCAGCAACGGCACTGAATGAACGACCCCTCCCTATAAAAGAAGTAACCGCATGTAGCCATAATTTCACACCTATATCCATCATCAGGCACAGAACTCTGTTCAGCACAGTATCCGGGGGTCTTCTATGCTCTTTGTCCGATCTGGAAAATTCCAATCATTTTATTGACATGCTGCGTGTGCCGTGATAATTTTTCTTGCATTGAGGGATGATGTCCGGGGCATGCTGAGATGTGGGCCAACCCTTCACAGACCTTGGATGTACAAGCATCCACCACACCATTAATGCCCCGGGATTGTAAAGAGGGGTTTCTCTATAGCTTTTGTGTAGCACTGACTCACCATGATTCTTGATCACTTGAGGGATAGATTATCTAAGGGGGAGGGCTTTATGAGAACAATTGCCATTATCAATCAAAAGGGCGGGTGTGGTAAAACCACGACAGCAATCAATCTTGCTTCATGTCTTGCTCATCAGAAGAAAAAGGTCTTGCTGGTGGATATGGATCCCCAGGCACATGCAACATTAGGCCTGGGGCTGATACCCGGTGAATACGACAGAAGTGTGTACGATCTTCTCATCGGCAAGGATCATGACGTCATTGCGCCGGGTGATGTCATACTGGAGATTTCTTCCCTGCTGCATCTTCTGCCGTCAGATGTCATGCTCTCCGCAGCAGAGCCTATCCTGCTCCAGAGGGATTACCGGGAGTATTACCTTTCCGATATCCTTACACCTTTTTCCGGGAAGTATGATTTCATCATCATCGATTGTCCTCCGAATATCGGGATACTTACCTTTAATGCCCTGTTCGCCTGTTCCGAGGTGATCATACCCATTGAAAGCGGGTTGTTTGCCCTGCACGGCCTGTCGAAACTCATGGAGACCATCGATCTCGTCAATATGAAGAGGAGCCAGAAGATTACGGTAAACGCTCTGGCCACCTTGTTTGACCGCAGGACAAGGATCGCCCACGAGTCCCTTGGCGAGATGAAACAGCTTCTGGGGGACAATGTCTTTACGACCGTGATCAACCAGAATGTCAGACTGAAAGAGGCTGCCGGCCATGGGAGAAGCATCCACGACTATGCAAAGGATTCGAGCGGCTACCGGGATTATATGGCGCTTGCCAAAGAGCTTATGAAGATGAAGGTCAAGAAACTCAACAAGACCCAGAGGGTCCACGTGCCCAGTCCTGTTGTAACCAACGAAGGGGTGCTCTTCTCCTATTATGCGCCGGAAGCCAAGAAGGTCAATGTCGTAGCGGATTTCAATGAATGGAAGGTGAACGATACCCCGCTGAATAATATCGAAGGTACCGGGCTGTGGCAAAAGCTCGTTCCGCTCACAAAAGGCAGGTATGAGTACAAGTTTTTCGTAGACGGCCATTGGCGTACCGATCCCGATAATCCCAACAAGGTGAATCGAGAGTTCGGAGAGAATTCGTATATTGAAATAGACTGATTATGGATGACAAACCCAGACTGGGCAGAGGCCTGGAGGAGGTCTCCCAGTTTTATCTCACCTCAGGCAGGAGAGACGAACCCGGACGGCAGATCAAGGCGATAAAGACCCATCCGATCAGATCGCCCATCAAGATATTCCATCCGGGCTCCAGCCTGATGCAGTCATGTTTCCTGGCCAATTTTGCCTTGGAGCTGGCCAGGAACCGCCTTCACGTGTTTATCTGGGACTGTCTGGACCGGCACGAAAACAGTACCTGTGCCCTTATGAAGGACCTCATCCCTTCGTACAGGGATGCCGCTGCTGCAACGGCATCCCTGTACGGACTTCCTGATATCGTTATTTACAAACAGAGCAGCCATACGGATGATACGCCGGCAGGGCTCGTGACAACGCTGAGCACCCTGGAGGAGGAAGGGTGTCTCCTGGTGAATACATCCGGGTCCCTGACGGCAGTCCTGCCTGATGATCTGTCTGCAGATTGTATCGTGTTGACCCGTACAGACGAACACGCGCTTCTTCAGTGCTATGCATACATCAAGGTCATCCTGAAGAATACTTCCCCGGGAGATATATTCCTGATATTCGATGACCCCGGAGGAGACGAGGAGACAGAGGAACTCTTCAGCCGTTTTGCCCGGTTTATCGAACAGAAGCTGAATTTTCCCCTGCACTATCTCGGTTCGTTGCGTCATGACAGGTACCTCGAACAGTCCGTCGAGGAATCAAGACCACTGATGCTGTTTCAGGAACCCTCGGAGGCCAAAGAAGACCTGGCTTCCATCAGCAGGAGCTATCTGCTCAGCAGACAGGCAAAACAAGGCGGTTAAGGGTGCTATGACTCGGATTTTGAAACCAATCGCTGTGCAGGATGTCAAATACCTCCACCAGATCTGTGCCCAGTATTTTATGGGTGAGCGGGCGTTTCGTATTGCCGAGTACAACCTCGGCAACACGTTTACCGGGAGTATCGATCTTCTGGCGAGTGATGACACTTCTGTATATCTCATCACCATCAACATCGCCGACTTTGCAGGTGCGCTGCTGCGTGCATTCACGGGATATCGATGGTTCAGGGAAAACCGGGAGTTCTTACAGAGGATCTATCCTCCCGAGGTTGTTGATATCGGCCTGCCGGTGCAGCTCATTATCCTGTCGCAGGATTATCCGCCGGAAATCCCTTCCATCGTGGATGAGGTGTGCTCTGTGCCGGTAGGGTTATACCGGTACCGGCTTTTCGGCCCGGCCCAGGACCCGGATATCTTTATCGAGGAAATTCAAAGCCCCGGAGGGATTCTCCCTGCTCAGGACGAAGAGCCGGATACCTTGCGGAAACGACTGAAGATAGAGGCTGCAAACCTGAGCGATGAAGACATCAGGGAGTTTC
>DAISYU010000019.1:16862-39061 GCA_036825155.1 Thermodesulfobacteriota bacterium
CAGATCGAGAGCCGGGGGGTGTCGAACTCCGCGGTGCTCGATGCCATGCAAAAAGTGCCCAGGCATCTGTTCATCCCGGAAAATCTGCGGTCCCTGGCATACTATGACAACCCTCTGCCCATCGGTTTCGGGCAGACCATATCGCAACCTTTTATCGTGGCTTACATGACCGAGACGATTCAGCCCCAAGCGGGCCAGAAGATTCTCGAGATCGGGACCGGATCGGGATACCAGGCTGCTGTGCTGGCAGAGATCGTGGAGACGGTCTACACGATCGAGATTATTGACGAACTCGGTGAAGCAGCCGTTACCAGGTTGAAGGATCTTGGATACGAGAATGTGGAAACACGGATTGCCGACGGGTATTACGGCTGGGAGGATGTTGCTCCCTTCGATGCCATTGTGGTCACAGCTGCCGCAGAATATATTCCTCCTCTGCTTATCGAACAGCTCAAAGACGGGGGCAGGATGATCATACCGGTCGGTTCTCCCTTCATGGTCCAGATGCTCATGCTTGTGGAAAAGAAGGGCAGGGAAGTTACCACAGAGGGGCTCATGCCTGTGAGGTTCGTGCCGCTCAGGAGAAGCCGTTGATTCATGAACCGGTCAGGGTGGGTCGTATCTCCTTGGCAATCGGGGTGCTCTCTGCTGCGATAATCGCCTTTGAGCTGGTGCTCATGCAGATCCTCTCCATTGTGCAGTGGTACCATTTTGCATCCATGATCATCTCCGTGGCCCTCCTGGGATTCGGTGCCTCGGGAACGGTTCTCACGTTCTCAGCCGGATGGCTTCTGGAACGTTTTGATCGTGCACTTGCAGTACTGTTGATGGCAACCGGAGTGGCAATGTCCGTGGCCTTGTGGTGTTCACAACTTCAGGGCATCCGGTTCGATTCGTATCTCCTCTTTACCGGGCAATCCCACCTCTGGCGTCTCTTGCTGACGTATCTGATATTCTTTGTGCCCTTTGTACTGGGTGCCACGGCAATCGGGCTGAGCTTTGTGGGCCTGAGCAGGCATATCGGCATGCTCTACTGTGCAAATCTCGTGGGCTCCGGCGCCGGAGCCGTAATCATCGTGATTCTCATGTGGCTGGTGTTTCCCGAGCGGCTCGTGGGTGTTCTCTCCCTGGCCTGTATCATCACAGGCATACTGTTCATGTCGGGGGGATTTCTGTTCAGGATGGTGTGCCCCGCCGTGTCGTGTCTGATCCCTGTACTGTTCTTTCTCCATCCTCCCGGTCTTCACGTTTCTGAATTCAAGGACATCAGCCGGGCCCTGGATCTGCCAGGTGCACGCATCGCACATGAGAAGTCTTCTCCTTTCGGTCTGGTCCAGATCGTTTCTTCCCCGGCACAGAGATATGCACCCGGTGTATCGCTCATGTACACTCAAAAGATTGCAGCTACGGATGCGGTGTTCATCAACGGCGACTGGCTCGGACCTGTCGCTTCCATGGAGAGTGCACCGGTGATGGGTCATACGACATCTGCCGCGGCATATGCGATGGCACGGCGGGACAGGGTGTTGTTCCTGGATGCCGCTACCGGCACCAATATGTTTCTTGCCCTGGATAAGGGATCTCGCAGGATTACTGCAGTGGAGCCCAACGTGTCGGTCATGGAAATGCTCAAAACATCGATCGAGGCGCTTGTACAGCTTCAGCAGGACCGGCCGAAGATCACAGTGCTGAATACGAACTCCCGCGCATATCTCGCCTCTGACACGAACTACTACGACCTTGTCGTGCTGCCGGGTGTTGGATCTTTAGGCGGTTCTTCCGGGCTGTTCGCATTGAAAGAACAGTATCTCCTTACCATCGAAGCATTCTCAGAGGTCTGGGAAAGGCTCGGCCCTGAAGGTGTCATGATCATTACCTGCTGGATGGATTATCCCACCAGGAATCCCCTGAGAATTCTGGCCACCATTGTCGGTGTACTGGAGGACAGGGGGGTGCATGATCCCAAGGACTATATCGCAGCGGTCAGGGGATGGGCCACCATGACCTTTGTCATGAAGAGATCGCCCATCACTGAAGACGAACGGGAGCGTATCCGTGCGTTCTGTTCACAGATGCGGTTCGACCCGGCCATGCTCGCAGACATCTCGGCCGAAGAACGCATGCGGTATAACCGACTGGCCGATGACGCCCTGTTTACCCTCCTTGATGAGATTGTCTCCCCGGATAGAGACCGTCTCTATGAGTCATATGATTTTGCCGTCTATCCTGCCACCGATAACCGGCCGTTCTTTTCCCAATTCATAAGATTGCAGGGGATAACAAACCTCGCCAGACTATTCGGCACAGAGCGGGTACCGTTTTTCGAGCTTGGCTATGTAATTGTGCTCCTTACCCTGTTACAGGTCGGGTGTGCAGCCTTTGTGCTCATAGTACTGCCGCTGTTCGGCATTGGATGGAGAGGGGAAAACAGGGCAGGGGTCCTCATCTATTTCAGCAGCATCGCGGTGGGGTACATGTTCGTGGAGATTGTCCTGATACACCGTTTCATGCTCTACTTTGCCAACCCGGTCTATTCGGCCTCGGCTGTCATATCCGTGATGCTCATCTGTTCGGGTACCGGCAGTTACCTCTCGACAAGAGTGAATGTCGTGGACCGTTCCCTCAGCTTTATCCTTGCTGCAATCATCTTGGGAATCCTCATCGCCTCCGTCGGCCTCTCTTTTGTTGTCCAGGCAACGCTATCTATATCCGGGGTAATCCGGTGGATAGCTGTCCTGATCACTATCTCCCCGCTTTGTGTGATAATGGGTTTCCCCTTTCCGGCAGGGATTATGCTGGTCAGGAGAAAAGATGCCGGCTCGCTACCCTGGGCATGGGGGATAAACGGGTGTTTTTCCGTCATGAGTGCAGTCCTTGCAACCATTATTGCAGTCGAAGCCGGTTTTACCGGTGTAATGCTCAGTGCTGCCGGAGCCTACGGCCTTGCGCTGCTGGCATACCTGTTCTGGTTTCGCAAACCATCTGTGGCCTGACGCTTGGGACGTGGTATTTTCGTGACAGGACTACAAAATCGAAGGGGAGGCTCTTATTATATAATCTTATAGTAAAAAGCATGATCCTCTACGCAGTGAAAAAAAGACAGGGAGGGATGCATCCGTGGATAGCAGGAGTCTTTTATCGGCATTGTTCGGGGAAGAGGATGCCCTCAAAAAGGGACTTACCCGCAGGGAGTTCATGTCCACCCAGGCAAAGGGCGCTTTGTTGTTTGCTGCTCTTTCATCAGGGCTTTATGTGCCCAGACGTGTTCTCGCAGCCGCTTCTCCCGATATCGTGGTTGTCAAAGGGAGCCCAGGCGCTGCCACCAGGGCGGCCGTGGGGCTTCTCGGCGGTATGGAAGCCTTTGTCAAACCCGGGAATAAGGTCGTGGTCAAGCCGAACATGAGTTTTGCCAGAGGGCCTGACAGTGCCACCAATACCGATCCCGAGGTGGTGCGGGAGATAGTAGCCATGTGCAGGGAGGCCGGGGCAGGCAAAATAAGCGTTGTTGACCATCCGCTTCGACCCAATGAGATGTGTGTGGAAGGGGTGAGAGATGCCTGCAGGGTTTTCCCTGACACGAATGTTCAGGCCCTTGAAGACAAGGATCTCTACCGGAAGACAGAACTGCCGCAGGCGGAGAAATTCAGGAAGACCCATGTGATGAGAGACGTGCTCGAAGCCGATGTTCTCATTTCCGTTCCTGTGGCAAAATCACACTCCAGTACCGGGGTAAGCCTGTCCATGAAGGGGATGATGGGTCTCATCCTGAACAGGACCATCATGCACTGGCGGTATGATCTCAGTTCATCGATCGTTGATCTCTGTACCTATCTCAAACCAGATCTCGTAGTGATTGACGGGACAAAAGTGCTCAGCACAAACGGACCGGGCGGTCCCGGCAATGTCCTGAAGTATGATACGGTCATTGCGTCAAGGGATATGGTTGCGGCGGATGCAACCGCTGTGGCGATGTTCGAGTGGTACGGGCAGAAGATGCAGCCCAGGCAGGTCAAGCATATCAGCATCGCGCATGAACGCGGCCTCGGACGGATGGATATCGACAATCTCATCACAAAGAAAGTACAGGTGTAATGACTTTCCAGCGGATCCTCCAGACGATCACGTTCACGGCCTTTATCGTCCTGTTGTACCTCGCAGCATTTCCCCTGATGTCTCCGGTGCCCGTGGATCTCTTCCTGAGAATGGACCCGCTTGTACTGATAGGGACGCTGGTAAGTGCCCGGGCGTTTATACCGCTTCTGCTGCCGGCAGTGCTTATCATCGGGTTCACCTTTTTCCTGGGCCGGTTCTTCTGCTCACATATATGCCCCATGGGAACAACTATCGATATATCGGATCAGATCTTCCATCCGGGGAAAAAGGGCGGTCCTGATATCTACAGGCCGGTGCCCGCATCCTTGAGAATCATGAAGTACCTGGTGTTGCTCTTTATCCTGGGTGCAGCTCTGTTCGGGGTGTCCCTGGTATTTCTCGCCTCGCCGCTTTCTCTGATCACCCGTCTGTTCGGTCTCGTCATATTCCCTGTTGTGGCGCTGCTTATGGATATGGGGCTGTTCGTACTCAGAGGTGCCGGTGAAATCCTCGGCTTGAGCATTTTTCCATATACCGCGATAGAGGCGCCCCGCTACGCACTGCAGTTTTTCATTGTGCTGATATTCGCGAGTGTCTTTGGGTGTGCATATCTTTCCCCGCGGTTCTGGTGCCGCTATCTCTGCCCTGCCGGGGCGCTGCTGGGGCTGTGCTCCTTCAAGCCCTTCATGCGGCGCAGGGTCGATGAATCATGTACCCGCTGCGGCCTGTGCGTTCAGAAATGCCCGACCGGCGCAATTCGTACAGATCCGTTCAAGACAGATTTTTCCGAATGTATCGTGTGCCTGCGATGCACAGACATATGTCCGGAACGTGCCATCACCTTTGCCTTTCCCGGACGCAATCAGGGAAAAGCTGAGAGCCCATTGTCAGGGCAGCGCAGGAAGGTGCTCGGCGCAGGGCTTGCCGGGGCAGGGGCCGCACTGGTGTCGCTGAGCGGCCTGCGTCAGCAACACAGAGGAGAGGCACCCGGTCAGATTGTCCCGCCCACGCTGATACGGCCGCCTGGTGCCATACCCGAGGCGGATTTTCTCGCCCGCTGTGTGCGCTGTGGAGAGTGCATGAAGGCATGCCCCACGAACACGCTGCAGCCCATCGGTCTTCTATCGGGATTCACGGCCTTTGCTTCACCGGTCATTACCCCACAGCTGGGCCCCTGTGAGCCTCATTGTACGGTCTGCGGACAGGTATGCCCCACCGGTGCGATCCGATCGCTTCCGGTTTCGGAAAAGATCTGGGCAAAGGTGGGAACAGCCTATGTAATTAAACACAAATGTCTCGCATGGGAGTTTGACCAGGAATGCCTTGTCTGTGATGAGGTGTGTCCCTTTGATGCCGTAAAACTGCAGCGGGTTGAAGGTCTCAGGGTTGCCGCGCCCTTTGTGGACGAATCACGGTGCAACGGGTGCGGCTTTTGTGAACACCACTGTCCTGTGCTGGGAGACAGGGCGATTGTTGTGGAACCCATGAATGCACTGCGGCTCGCAACAGGGTCGTACAGGGAGCAGGCAGAAGTCCTGGGCTTTTCTTTTGAGATGAAGCAACAGTCGAGCTATGAGCCGGCAGAGCGTGAGGAAAAGGATACGTCGAAGGGGTTTGAAGACGCCCTTCCCCCGGGATTCACGGAATGACTTTCCATAGGTGGGCAGGGGTATGAGCTTAAAAAATAGGCATCCGGCTTCGTTAGTAGCTTCGCCGGACAGGGAAGGCAGGACAGGACATGGGGCTGTGGAACCTAGGCAGAAGGCAGAAGTGAAAGGATCGAAACTTATAAAGATCTGGATTGCCGACTCTGGGTTTTAGGAGGATGGACATTTAAGGGGTAGGTTGAAAAGATTACGGAATCCTAAAACCCGATACCTTACACCATTTTCATAAAGGGGGTGCCAATGGAAGGGAAAACATGTGAACAAAGCGCTCTGATTGTTGCTCATTTTATGGAGCGTTCAGATGCGAACCTTGCCGGAAATGTCCACGGCGGTGTTATCATGAAGCACATCGATTCTCTGGCCGGCATGGTTGCCTTCCGGCATACCAAGGACAATGTGGTCACGGCATCCGTTGACAGGCTTGATTTCCACGGGCCGGTATTTATCGGAAACCTGCTCAGGCTCAAGGGGCGTGTCAATCTGGTGGGCAGGACATCAATGGAGGTGGGCGTGAGGGTGGAAGCCGAGGATATGGCCACTGACGAGGTCAGGCATATTGCCTCGGCATATCTTACGCTGGTGGCCCTGGATGAAAACGGCAGGCCGAAGCAGGTACCCCCTCTTATTATAACCGGAGAGGACGGACAGCGCCGGAGCAGAGAGGCTGCCGAGCGCAGGAGAATCAGGCTCGAAGAAAAACGAAGGGAAAGAACGGGATAACAGAAGGCAAGGGGGAGATATCATGAAAGTGGAAGTGGATCAGGTGAAGTGCACTACCATGGGCGTTTGTGTGAAGACCTGTCCCGAGATCTTCCGGTTCCAGGAGGGGAGTAAAAAGGCAATTGCCATCCCGGGTGATGTTCCGGATCATCTTGTGGAAAAATGTATCAAAGCTGCCATGGACTGTCCGAACCAGGCAATTATTATACGAGAATGAATTCTGTGTCTGCGGGCTTCACAAGGGAGTGTTTCCGGCATCAGGGTTGTCTGTGCCTTGAGAATAGCTGTATATAGGTGTTGTGCATAAGGAGGAACCGATGAAGTATGATTACGATGTGATGGTTATCGGCATGGGACCCGCCGGCATGGCAGTTGCAGCGATGGCATCGGAGATGGGGTTGAAGGTGTGCGCCGTGGAAAAGCACAAGCTGGGAGGAGAGTGTATGAATGTGGGATGCATCCCCAGCAAGGCATTGCTTGCCATGGCAAAGACACGGAATGTCTTCTCGACATTGAAGAATATGGAACTCGATGCGGTGGATTCTCCGGCGGTCAGGAAACCGTTCAACAAGATCAGGAAAGACCTCAAGTTCATCAATGACAAAAAAACCGTGAAGATGTTCGAAAAGGTGGACCTTCTCCTGAACGAGGGTGAGGCATCCTTTATTGACGACCACGCACTCTTGGTGGGAGAAAAGACGCTGAGCGCGAAGAAGATATTCATCTGCACCGGTTCGAAGCCGGCAGTACCACCCATCGATGGCATAAAAGACATCAAGATACTCACCAATGAAAACGTATTCAGCCTCAAAGAGATTCCGGACAGCATGATCATCCTGGGAGGAGGGGCTATCGGGTGCGAACTCGCCCAGGCATTTACCAGGCTCGGGAGCAAGGTCTCCATTGTGCACATGGACCCGATGCTGATACCGGCAGGCGGCGGTGACAGGGAGTGTTCGGATCTTCTGGAAAAGGTTTTTCAGCAGGAAGGCATAGCGGTATACAACGCCAGACAGATAGAGAAAGTGGGGGAAGAGAATAATCTGGTTACCATGCATACGGACAGGGGCGAGACACTCCGGGGCAGGAGGCTTCTGGTGGCGGCCGGAAGAAGGATCGACGTTTCCGGGCTGAGACCCGAAAATGCAGGAGTGGAATTTACCCGGCAGGGGATAACCGTAAACAAATACCTGCAAACGAGCCGGGAGAACATATATGCCGCCGGCGACTGCAACGGCTATGCGCTGTTTTCCCACGCGGCCATGCACCAGGGCATGATCGCCCTGATCAATTCCCTGGTCCCGCGGCCGTTCAAAAGGGATTTCCGAAAATATGTCATCCCCTGGACAGTCTTTACCGAGCCCCAGATCTCTCACGTAGGAAAACTGGAGCCGCAACTGATTAAGCAGGGTATTGGCTACGAGGTTGTCTATGCCCGTTATGAGGATTACGGTGCAGCCATTGCAGAAAATATCGACACCGGTTTTGTCAAGGCGTTTATCTCAAGGACCGGCAGGATACTCGGCGTCCGGATTGCTGGTGAGGGCTCGGGAGAGATGATCAATGAGTGGGGGCTTGCCATACAGAAAGGGATCAGAATCACCGATATCATGTTCCTCCAGCATTCGTTCCCTACCATGGCGTTCCTCAACAAGCGCATTGCCGAGACATGGGCCATGAACCGGATGGAATCACCACTGCTCAAGCGCCTGATTGGGTTGATGAAATAAAAAATGTCTGATGGTCTGGCACAGATCCCATAAAGCGTGGTAAACCACAGGTATGGTGTGTAATGTATTATCGATGTTTCGCCGGATAAGACCGGGATTTGTCATTGTTCTCCTGGTGTGCCTGGGTGCATGCACCGCTCATGAAAAGCACTACTACATCACACCTTCGTTGATTCAGGGCACACAGCCGGAGATGACCACTCCCGGATTCTGGACAGGGATGATCGATGAGCCCGATAGAATCGTCATCCCGTCTGAGAAAATAGCAGCATTCAATGCCGGGATCCGTGAAGAGACGGGCAAGATCAAGGACATCACCCAGTACCCTGCAACCTATCAGGGGCAGTGGCTTGAAAAGACCTTTACCGAAACACTGGTGTCCTTCAGAAGCAGGCGAAGTTTCGATGTAGATGGCAGAAAGGTACATGAGGACTTCTTCGATAAGGTCCAGGCAAATATGAACATGGCTGCTGTCCCGAGCCAGGTGACAGTACGATTCGGCCTGGTTACCGCATATGCCCACCAGCGGATCCTGCCCACGGATTCGGGCCTGTACGGCGGCAGGACAAACCATGCCTTTGACAGGCTGCAGAACAGTGCCCTGGACATAGGGACTCCCGTGGCCATACTCCACGAAACATCTGATAAGAAATGGTTCTATACAGACTCGCCGCTTTGTGCGGGGTGGCTGCCGGCCGAAGATGTAGGTGTCTGCTCAAGGGAACAGCTGATCCACTACACCACGGCAGAGCCCTTTGTCGTCACGCTCAAGGCAAAGACCGATATCTTCTTGGACGAGGGGCTGAAAAGGCATCATGCCTATGTGAGAATGGGGACCCGGTTTGTCTCCCGCCGGGAACAGCCCTCAGGCGTTGTGGAGGTACTCATACCCATGAGGGCCCCGGACGGTTCGTGCCTCTTAGAGGGAGGATTTGTAGCCGACAGTGCAGTCTGGCACGGGTATCTCGCCTATACTCCCCGCAATATCATAACTCAGGCATTCACGCTTTTGAATGCACCCTATGGATGGGGTGGCATGTTCGGCGAGCAGGACTGTTCCCGTTTCATACAGGAGATCTTTGCCACCGTGGGGATTCATTATCCGAGAAATTCTTCCCAGCAGGCAAAGGTGGGCAGGCTGGTTGCTGTCTTTGATGAGAGTGTACCTGTGCAGGAGAGGATGCGAACGATCTCGCACGAGATGATACCTGGGATCAGTATTCTGCACATGAATGGTCACATCATGCTCTATCTCGGCCTTGCCCAAGGGATGCCCTATGCTATCCATGATATGTGGGGGTACAGCGAACCCAAGCCCGGCAGGGAAAACCTGAGGGTAGTAAACCGTGTTGTGGTGACGAGTCTTGCCCTGGGGCAGGGCTCGAGTTCCGGCTCACTGCTCGAGCGTCTGGTCACCCTCAGGGTCGTGACCGACGAATAATGAAATGTGGTTATGTCCTTATAATGTAATTTGATCTTTCCTGTTTCCTGTCATCCATGATATATTGATCCCTTACCGGCAGCGGTAATGAAGTATCATTATGTGTGGGCCGCAATGCGATTTCCGGCCTTTGATATGGAGGGGGTATGCCCGGATCAGTCATGTCCGCTGTTGTATGATCCCCGCAGCTTATGTGCCGAGATTTATTTGTTGTGATGTTATGTATGACACATGGAAAAGGAGAGGTTGTTTGTGGATAATCTTTTGAAGAGACTCAGCGCGGTTATAATCCGGCATCACTGGATGCTGCTCATACTTTTGTGCCTCATCACAATCGGACTGGCATATGGTGCAACAAAATTACAGATAAACAATGACCACGCGACCTGGCTGCCCAAGCACGACGAGGTCGCCCGGCTTCTGATACAGGTGGACGATGAGTTTTCCTCGAATGTCATGGTCTTCACGGTCATCGATTTTTCCGATACCGGGGTGTTCCACCCGGAAGCTCTTGCCCTGATCGAGAAGATAACCAATGAGCTCGATGGCATGCCGGAACTCTTCAATGTGACGAGCATCACAAACATCATAGATATCAAGAAGACTCAGGACGGGATTGAAGTAGGCAATCTCATGACAGAGATCCCCCGGACCCCTGAAGATCTCGATGCATTGAAACACTATGTGCTCTCCAAGGAGATGTATGTCAATTCCATCGTGTCTTCCGACTGCAGGTATGCCGCGCTCATGACCAATATCGAGAGTGCCTACGACGAGGTGGTGATCGCCGAGAAGATATTCAACAAGGTTGATGAGATCGCAGGAGACCGTCCCCACTATTTTGGCGGTGACCCTGCCATAAACTATTACATGAACGAGTACATGATCAGGGATATGCAGACGCTTGTACCGGTCATGCTGGTGGTGATGGTGTTTGTCCTTGCATTCGGCCTCAGGCGGATTACGGGTGTGGTGTTTCCTCTGACCCTGGTGGGGATCTCCATTGTCTGGACCTTCGGTCTCATGTCCATCTTCCTGTTCCCCATCAATATCTTAAGCCCTGCGGTTGCAGTACTCCTCATTGCCCTGGGATCCGACTATGCCGTCCATATCTATAATCACTACCTGAAGCGCGGCGATATCCGTGAGTCCACCTCGGAGATCGCGCTGCCTGTCATCATGAGTGCCCTTACCACCATCGCGGGACTGCTGGCCTTTGCGACCACCAGGATAGAAGTGCTGCAGAATTTTGGAATCGAGCTGGCATTCGGGTTGGGTTCGGCCTGTATCCTGTCCATCGTATTGCTTGCTATCGGCATCTACCTTTTCAGGATCAGGGCTAATCCGAGCGAGAACGGCAGCCAGGACGATCAGCACGTTTTCTCCCGCATCATGGTCAAAACCGGTGCTTTCGTACACGACAATGCGAAGTTTGTCCTCGTGGCTGCCTTTGTAGGCCTTCTGGCCATGGGGTACGGGATCCTGAAAATCAGGACGAATATTGATTTCATCGGCCAGCTGCCGAAGAACAGCCCACCCCGCCTGGGATGCAATATCCTGGAGGATTCCTTCAACGGCATGTATCCCTTCAGCCTGTATTTCAGGGGGGATATTGAAGATCCTGCCGTAATGAACAGAATGAATTATCTCGAGAACTACCTGCGGTCAGAGGATGTCGTTGGGGGCATCACCTCGATAGGTGCCCTGATCGCGGAGGAAAACTGGCTCATGAATGGTGTGTACGCCATTCCGGAAACCCGTGAAGGGATTGCGAACCTGTGGTTTCTGCTCGAAGGCCAGGAGATCCTCAAGACCTTTGTCAAGACAGACCGCGACAAGGCCCTTGTGAATTCAATAGTCAGCGAATCGTCCACCGGAGCACAGCGGTACCTTGCCAGACGCCTTGAACGGTTTATGGGAGAAACCGTCTCGCCCGAGATTGTAACCATTGATCCCGGGATGCTCTCATCAGAAGAAAGGCGATCTCTTGAGAAGCTGCGTCTCGATGAGGCCTCGCGGCAGTTGAGCTGGCTGTCCGGGTTCTATGATGATGCAGCCGTGGTGGAACCTTCAGCTTTTTCCGAACGAATGGCAGGGGTATTCAATTCACCTGAACGTGGTATGGACATGGCACCTGTCTTCTCGGATGTACGAGCATATCTGGAGGAGGAAACCATAGAGATTCTTCCGGACGACCTCATTGAAAGCATGGTGGCTATGCTGAAGGACAGGTGGGATCAGCGCAGTCTGCCCGAGACAAAGGCTTCTTTCGTCACTATGATCGTCGAGCGCGGAATAATGGACGCAGAAGATGCGGGGATGAGCGTTGACGGCATGCTCAAGCGTGCCGGCTTCTCCTTGAGGAACCTGAGGGTATTGGCCCTTGAGAATTCTTATGTGGATATGCTCTCCGGGAAACAGCTCGGAGACGAACATTTCAGGAAACGTGCAAGAGGCGTGCTGTGGGAGTTGTTGTCTGAAAGGCCGGTATTCTTCTCCAGACAGGCCGAAATGGTTCCGGGAATAGGAAAGGCCGTTATCAGCTCAGCAGGGATCAGGGTCGATCAGGCCGGTATGCCCGAGACCATCCGCGTTGTGCACCGCCTCTTGATATCAAGCCAGATACAGAGCCTTGTCATAGCATCCATAATCGTTCTGGCGCTGGTTACGATCACCCAGCGATCGTTAAGACGGGGGTCGATCTCCCTGTTGTCGGTCATTGTCCCCCTGGAATTCATTCTCGGATTCATGGGCTGGAAGAATATCCCCCTGGATCTGGGGACCGTGCTCTGCGGGGCATTGATCATCGGGCTCGGTATAGACGGCTCCATCCATTTCCTCCATTACTATCACAAGCTGCAGACGCAGGGCATTACAGGCAAGAGCTCCTTACAGCTGACCATGGGGCATGTGGGCAGGGCCGTGCTCACTGCCAATGCCACCACGTTCTGCGGTTTTCTGGTCCTGCTTTTCTCCAAGACGGCAGCGGTGAGGAATTTCTCACTGGTGAACTCCATTGCCATATTCCTCGTGACGCTCTCTGTGCTGACACTCCTGCCCGCACTCATAACCGTATTGCACATCGGGAAGGTGCAGGACTTTCCGGAGAGAGACCGGAGCCTCCAGGCAAAAAAAATCTCAACCCTGGAGCCCATGCAGGTGGAGCAGGTTCTGAGGAAAAAGAACAAGAACAGGACGTTGGGCACAAGAACTCAGGCAGGGCGAACAGGGGAGGTCGAGAACCGAGGCAGAAGGCAGGACGAGCAAGTCAACTCGTGAACCCAGGCAGAAGTACTTTGCGAGATGCGGGATCGAGATGCTTATATGAAAATAGAATCCAGTATCCAGTATTCAGAATACAGAATAAAAAACCTTAAAACAATCCGGCAAATAGCTGAAGCGAACCGGATACTTTTCATCTTTTATCGTGGCTTTTCAGACTCTTACCGGGGAGCCTGTTTCGTTACCACCCCTGCCTACAGCTGCAGAAAAAAACACTGTGGGAGCATTTTCAGGTGCGATGTGCTTTGATGAGCGGTTCAAACACGCTCCCATAGAGATATTTTTCTCAGGATTTATGTTCTTTAATTCGCAATTCGCAATCCGAAATTCGTAATGTTTTTCCCTTCTGCCTGAGATCCTGATCCAGCGGGCTCGTCCTGCCTGGGTTCTTGGTCTGTCTTGACTAACTGCCTTCTGCCTTGGATCTCGATCAGTCTTGCTCGATGTTATTCCCTTTTTTAACAACCCTGCCCTAGCGATGTGCCTGCCGTTCGATTATTCTTTACCTTGAAGACATGATCTTATGGAGGTGGGTTTCATGAAACACCTGATTATCTATACGCATCCAAATCCCATGAGCTTCAATCATGCGATACTGACAACCATAGTTGAAGAGTTGCAGTCTCACGATCAGGATATCAGGGTGCGGGATCTGTATGCTCTGGGGTTCGATCCCGTGATACGCCAGGGCGATTATGAGGCCGTTGCGCGAGGAGAGGTATCGGAAGATATCAAGGCCGAACAGGGCCATATCCTCTGGGCTGACATCATTGTCTTTATCTTTCCGATCTTCTGGGCAGGCCTCCCATCACTGCTCAAGGGCTATATCGAACGGGTGTATTCCCAGGGTTTTGCCTATGAGTTCACGAAGAAGGGGATGAGGGGGCTGTTGTCGGGCAAAAAGGTGGTGATCATCAATACCACCGGCGGATCCCTGAAGCAGTATGAATCATCAGGCATGATCGAGAGTATCAGACAGACCATAGACGGCGGGATATTCAGATTCTGCTCCATGGATGTGCTGGGGCATACATTCCTGATGAATGTCCCCTTTGCCCCGGAACGTGAGCGCGGGGCCATGCTCGATACCGTTAGGAAGATGATACAAAACCTGATTGCTTCCAAAGGCAAACGTGTAGACTGACAGCAATGACCCAAGGCCCCTGAATCCCGGCATGGCATGTTTCCTCTTGTCTTGAATCCTGTAATGTCCCGTGGCTGTCACGGAACAAGTTATACGTTTGGGTAATTGGTATGATACAAGATGTATGGTACAGAGGATAGATCATAGTGTGGAGGTGATTTCTTGAAGCGTCTGATCTTTGTTCTCATTATCCTCGTCTGTTTATATTTTGTGGCTAATTCGGTCCAGCTCGGCATCCGCATATACAGGGGAATGAAGCTTGCCGATGCGAGCTCGGCCTATGAAGTGAACGATCAGCAGGCCCGCAAGAGGATTCTCATTGTCGGAGACAGTACCGGTGTGGGTACCGGTGCCGAAGATCCTGCAGATTCCATTGCAGGCCGGATCGCCAGTGAATTCCCGTATGTGGTGATTATCAACAAAAGTGCGGACGGAGCGAGGGCACAGGATGTATTGGAACAGTTGTATTCTCTGGAAGATAACGGCTTCGATCTGGTCCTTGTGCAGGCCGGGGGCAACGATATCCTGCGGTTCACCGACCTCAACACGTTGAAGAATACCACCGCCGAGATTCTTCACACAGCATACCAGGTTGCTCCTGAAGTCATCTTCATGAGCACGGGAAACGTGGGATCGTCACCGGCCTTTTTCCCTCCCGTAAGCTGGATCTATACCGACAGGACACGCAAGGTGAGGTCCGTCTTCCTTCTCATCTCCCGGGAAAAAGGTGTGGAGTATGTGGACCTCTTCCGAGAGAGGGAAGAAGACCCGTTCCTGGATGATCCGAAACGATACTTTGCCGCAGACCTTCTCCATCCGGGCAGTGACGGGTACGGAATCTGGTATGAGGAACTCAGGAACCAGACATCACTGGTGCAGATACTGAAAGAGTAGGGGTCGTGATAATCCGGAACGGGATTGACCAGGAGCGTATAGAACCACTGAATAAAAAGGGTTCGGTGGCGGGAGGGTATGTTCTGTACTGGATGCAGCAGTCTCAGCGCGCCTCAGACAACCATGCCCTTGAATATGCAGTGAACCTTGCCAATGAGAAGTCCCTGCCGGTCGTGGTACTTTTCTGCCTCATGGATGACTATCCCGATGCAAATCTTCGGCACTATACCTTCATGCTGGAAGGGCTCAGGGAAACCAGGGCAGCACTTAAGCAGCGCGGTATCACAATGGTTGTCAGGCACGGGTTCCCGCCTGATGAGGCGGTGGAACTGGCTGCACGTGCCTGCTGTCTCGTGTGTGACAGGGGGTATATGCCGCACCAGAGAGTATGGCGTGAGCGCGTGGCAAAAAAAGCGCACTGCCAGGTCATCCAGGTGGAGAGCGATGTGGTGGTGCCGGTAAGAGTTGCATCGGGCAAGGCTGAATTCTCGGCCCGGACCATCCGTCCGAAGATTCACAGATATGTGCAGGCCTTTCTTCATGATATCCCGCAGACCGGGGTAAAGAAGCCCTCTATCAATATGGATATGGAGAGCCTCGATCTCGAAGATCTCGATGCCCTTACAGACATGCTCGACATTGACCGATCTGTAAGCCCGGTGAGCAGGTTCTTTACCGGGGGCACAGACAGGGCAAAGAGCATCTTTCATGAATTCATGCACCATAAGCTTGAACGTTATGACTCAAACAGCAATCAGCCACAGACGGATGATGTCTCACACATGAGTCCGTATCTGCACTTCGGACAGATCTCTCCGGTTTATCTGGCCCGAGAGATTCTTCAGTTTCGCGACCGGTATCCTGACAGCGCCGATGCATTCCTCGAACAGCTGATCGTGCGCAGGGAGCTGGCCATGAATTTCGTCACCTATACGCCGGACTTCCATTCGTTGACGTGCCTGCCTGACTGGGCTCAAAAGACATTGAGAGAACACGCGCATGACAGGAGGGAATACACCTACACGCTTGAAGAACTCGAGCATGCGCAGACACATGACGAATACTGGAACGCCGCCATGCATGAGATGTGCTCCACCGGGTTCATGCACAATTACATGAGGATGTACTGGGGCAAGAAGGTCCTTCAATGGAGTGCGAGTCCTGACAAGGCATTCCATACACTCGTCTACCTCAACAATAAATACTTCCTGGACGGCCGCGACCCGAACTCCTACACCGGGGTCGCATGGATTTTCGGGCTGCACGACCGGGCCTGGAACGAGCGGAGCATCTTCGGCAAGGTCCGCTATATGGCTGCATCAGGCCTGGAGCGGAAATGTGATATCAAGGCATACGTGCGAAAGGTTGCACAACAGGTTCAAAAGACAACCGCGAAGGTGTAGTTCTTTCCACGGGTACGCAGATAGAATCGTTTATCTTCGGTCCCTTCAGCATCAGGTGTTCTTCCTTCTCTTCAGGTAATACATACATATTATCATCTCATGCCAGTTGACTCTGCGGGTTCCGGGTTTATTATTTCCCCATGGATATGTTCTTAAAAACATCTTCAGAAAAGGAGCTATCCCATGGATTTCACCCTGAGAAAGGTCAACGTCAAGGATACACAAAAACTGACTGAACAACTGCATGAACTGTTTTTTACCCAGCCGCTTGCCGTACTGTCCACTGCCGGTAATGGACAACCGTACAGCAACCTCATTGCATTTGCAGCTTCTGACGACCTCCAGGATCTGATTTTTGCAACGACCCGTGCCACCCGCAAGTACACGAACATAAAAAACAATGCCCGTGTTTCCCTGCTTATTGACAACAGGAGCAATTCCGTTTCTGATTTTCACAATGCAATGGCGGTTACATCAACCGGCACAGTCTCGGAGATTCCCGAGGACGAAAAGACGGTATTTCTCACTACCTATTTGAGAAAACATCCACATCTTGAAGAATTTGTGATGTCACCCACATGCGCACTCATGAAAATGAAGGTGGAAAAATACTATGTTGTGAGGCGTTTTCAGAACGTGATGGTGCTCCAGATAGAATGATGAGCTTCGTTATCCCTTTAGAGAATATTACAGAACATGATCAGGAATACCTGGGCGGGAAGGCATATTCGCTCGGTGTCCTGCTCGCAAGCGGTCTGAGTGTTCCTCCCGGGCTGTGCATATCTTCAAACGCCTATGACACCTATGTCCGCACCACCGGTCTCATGGAACGGATATCAATGGAACTGAACCGAAAGGATTTTCATGACATGCGATGGGAGGAAATGTGGGATGCATCGCTGAGAATCAGGAACATGTTTCTCAACACCCCCATGCCACTGGCCCTGGTGAGTCAATTCAAAGAGCCGATCGAAAGGACCTTTAAGGACAGACCGGTCGCCGTGAGATCCTCTGCACCGGGGGAGGACTCTGCCAAAGTGACCTTTGCCGGGATTCACGAGACCTATATGAACGTTCGCGGGGTATACTCGATCATAGAACACATTCGTCTCGTGTGGGCCTCCCTCTGGGCGGACGGGGCACTCCTGTACCGCCAGGAGATGGGGCTCGATGTCACAACAAGTTCCATGGCAGTGCTGATCCAGGAACTGGTCTGCGGCGAAAAGTCCGGCGTCGTCTTCGGAGAAAATCCGAACGATAAGTCCCAGGCGGTCATCGAGTCGGTCTACGGGCTCAATCAGGGACTTGTGGATGGTACCGTCGAACCCGACAGATGGATTCTCGATCGCGAAAGCGGCCGGGTTATCTCACATCATGCGGTCAGGAGAGAACACATCGTTGCCCTCTCATCGACAGGTGTCCATCTTGAGACCCTGCCGCCGGAGAAACGCGAGATCCCACCGCTTAAGGACGACGAGGTCGCCTGTGTGTATGACCTGGCCAGGAAATCCCAGGAGGTCTTTGGCTGTCCCCAGGATGTGGAGTGGACGTTTCAGAATGATACCCTCTACCTTCTCCAGTCACGGCCGATTACTACACTGAGCCGGGAAAGAAGCCCTGATGACCGTTCCTGGTACCTTACCCTGAGACGGAGCTTCCTGAATCTCAAGAAACTCAGGGAGAAGATCGAGAATGATCTGATCCCCGATATGGTAGCGGTGGCGGAAGAACTCTCGCGGAAAGATTGTGCCTCGCTGGGTGATAATGAGCTGGGCGATGAGATACTCAGGAGGAGCCGCATCTACGACTCGTGGGAGCAATCCTATTGGAGATACTTCATACCCTTTGCGCACGGCATGCGTCTCTTCGGCCAGGTATACAATGATACGGTCCGGCCGGTGGACCCGTTCGAGTTTATGGACCTGCTTGCCACCTCGGACCTTATAAGTCTCAGGAGAAACGCCATGCTCGAAAACATGGCGGAACTCGTCAGGAAGGAGAACTCGCTGGCCCGGGCCCTGAAGGAGCACGGGGATATCTCCGGTTTCACCGAGTTCACCGGTCTCATGGACAGGTTCGTCGATACCTTTGGTGACCTGTCCTGCGGTGCGGCTGACTGCGCCTATGGCAGGGATTCCCTCCTGCAGGTTGTGAGGGAACTGGCGATCAGACCCCCGGGGAAAGCCCAGGACAATATCGATGATGCCGGTGAGCTCACCCAGGATTTTCTGTCGTTGTTTGATGGAGAGATGAGAGATTTTGCCGCAGAGATTCTCGACATTGCCAGGGCGAGTTACCGGCTGAGGGACGATGACAACATCTATCTCGGCAGGATAAAGCGGCAGATGATTCTGGCCAGAAAAGAAGGCATGAACAGGCTGCAAAGAAGGGGAATGCAGCTTCCCCTGAATATTACGGACCAGGACCTTGCCCGTGCTCTCAATGATCCCGGATATGTGCCGCAGCCTTCTGAGGAGATAGAAGGCGGAGACATGATCAGACCCCTGCGGCTCAAGGCACGGCAGCTGACCGGTCAGCCGGCGAGCAGGGGTGTCGTGACCGGGATTGCCAGGGTGCTTGAAGATGCAGACGATCTGCTGCGATTCAAGGCGGGTGAGATAATGGTCTGTGATGCGCTGGATCCCAACATGACATTTATCGTGCCTCTCGCTGCAGGTATTGTCGAGCGCAGAGGGGGCATGCTCATTCACGGGGCGATCATTGCCCGTGAATATTCCCTGCCGTGCGTCACCGGTGTGCCGGATGCCACTGTGCTCATTCAGACCGGAAACCAGATCACGGTGGACGGGTATCTGGGGATCGTTGTCCTTGCGTAGTCTCTTTCTCACTGTTATCTGGAGATACTGTATTCTTGCAGTACAGTACCTGGAGAAAAGGATAAGCTTGGGCAAAGACGTGAGGAATGACTGGATACACAGGGTTTGTTTCTCCTCTCACGCACAAAGTGTGATCAATACCGTGCTTGACTGTTGAATAGCCGGGCTTACCTTTTCTGAAAGGATATATGCACGTTTGAGGTGGGTGGTCTTCCGCAAAGGTCCGGCAGTACCGTCCGCAGGAAGATGACATGGAGGAGAGGCGGTCATGACAGAACAGGATACCCAGGAATTCCGAATATATGGGAAAAATAATACGATCTTTTTCCAGGGGAAGATCACCTCGGAGGTGACCGGCATCCTCATGGATACCTATCAGCTCCTGGTGACAAATGAAATCAGACTGGATTTTTCAGCCTTGGAACAGATAGACATATCAGGGATCAATGCCCTGATAAAGCTCTATCTCCATGCACAAGACCAGGGAAAGAAGCTCGCGGCACAGGGAGTCAGCCCGTACTTGAAGGATGTGTTTACCACTGTGGCTCTCGATGAGGCAATCCCTGTTGAACCTGCTGGTGCTGAAGGCATACAAGGCCCTGTGCAGGTGAAAGACTCTCCATGGGCCCGGCCGGTAGCCTCTCTTTCGCTCTCCCATGTTCCCCAAGGGGCTGTGAATCTCAATATTGAAGGATTCCATACTGTCGGTCCTGTCCAGGGATTCGGCCGGCTCTGGGAGAAGACCTATACGGTGCGCCTTGCCGGCATAAGCATCACCCCTTATGAGGTGATCAGGACACTCAAGGAGCATTTCCCCGAATTCCAGCCGCAGCAGAACCGTTTTTATCCGCCGCCAGCGGGCATTGTCCCGGGCGAGATCGTCCTCATCAATGCATGCACCCCGCTGGGGCCCATATACACCGGCGTATGGGTCGTCCATGCGGATGATGAAACCTTCACCTTCATGACGCCCCAGGGACATCCTGAATCAGGGTGGGTGACCTTCAGCGCATATGAACAGACCGGTGCCGTGGTAGCACAGGTGCAGGGTTTTGCCCGGGCAAACGACCCGGTCTACGAACTGGGTTTCGTGCTGGCAGGCTCAAAAGTGCAGGAACAGATCTGGACCCATGTGCTTTCATCACTGGCAGAGCACCTGGGGGTAAAGCCGTGGGTGAACATGCACAAGACATGTGTCGGACCTCATTACCAGTGGGATCAGGTGACGAATATCTGGTATAATGCGCAGATACGGTCCACGTTATATTCGTTGAGGAATATGATGCGACGTACAGGGTAAGAAGGCGGGTATAGGGTGTAAGGTATAGGGTATAAGGATTTCGAATTTCGAATTGCGGATTGCGAATTTAACAACAGAAAAAAGTTAGGCGATAGGCTCTATCCGCCGCGGTGGAACTGGGCGCTTGGGAAAGACAAAAGAAAAACAGCAGCTCAAGAGATTGAAAATATTTCGAAATACCGTGCACCTTTTTTGTGACGGAGGGAGTTTTCATGCGAGTTGATTATGTCAGTATGCACGGGAATGACAAAGAGGCGCTGGGGAAAAGATGCCGGAAAAAGATACGTATGATTCCATTGTAATCGGGTCCGGCCCCAACGGCCTTGCCGCTGCAGTCACCCTTGCACGTTCCGGGAAGAGCGTTGTTGTGTTCGATGCAAAGGACCGTGCAGGAGGGGGTGTACGTTCGCAGGAGCTTACGCTGCCCGGTTTTGTCCATGATGTGGGCTCCGCCATATTCCCCATGGCCGCTTCTTCCCCGTTCTTCTCGTCACTGCCGCTGCTTGATTACGGACTGGAATGGATATACCCGCCGGCATCGGTTGCTCATCCCTTTGATGACGGGACCGCTGCCGTGCTGTACCGTTCCCTGGACAAGACCCTGGAGAACCTCGGAGCGGATGCGCGGGCATACGAGAGGCTTGTCAGCCCGTTTGTCGCTTCATGGAACGACCTGGCTGAAGGGATACTGAAGGGGCCTGCCTTTTCACGGTTCACGCTCAATCTTGTACATTTCGGGCTCCTGGCCCTCTGGCCAGTCAGCCTGCTTGCGAGGTGCTGCTTCAGGACAGAGAAAGCCAGGTCTCTGTTTGCCGGGCTCGCCGCACATTCCATCCTGCCGTTGAGTCATCCCTTTACCTCTGCCTTTGCCCTGGTTATGGCCATGACCGCCCACAATCCCGGCTGGCCCATCCCAAAAGGAGGATCACAGAACCTGGCTTTGGCACTTGAGAAGTGCCTGGAGTCCATGGGCGGGGAGATGGTGACAGCATTCCCGGTCAAGTCCATAGACGACCTGCCTCAATGCTCTGAGGCGTTTTTTGATCTCACACCGCGGCAGATTCTGACTCTTGCCGGCAGGAGACTGCCGGAGACATACTGCCGAAGGCTTGCCCGTTACCGGTACGGCCCGGGTGCATTCAAGATTGACTGGGCCCTTGACGGGCCGATCCCGTGGAAGGCCCGTGAGTGTGCCCAGGCGGGAACAGTCCATCTGGGCGGGACGTTCGAGGAGATTGCGCTCAGCGAGAGACAGGCTTGGAGGGGCATTCCACCGGAGAGACCCTTTGTCCTGTGCGCCCAGCAGAGCCTCTTCGATCATACCCGTGCACCGGAGAACAGACATACTGCCTGGGCCTACTGCCATGTACCCAATGGATCGCGCTTTGATATGATCGAACGAATCGAAGGCCAGATCGAAAGGTTTGCCCCCGGGTTCAGGGACAGGATCCTCTCATGCCATGTCATGAATCCGCATGATCTCGAGACATTCGATGCGAATTTCGTAGGCGGCGATATCGCAGGCGGCGCCCAGGACTGGCGGCAGCTGTTCACCCGGCCGATTGTCAGCCTCAACCCCTATGCCATGCCCGTTGAAGGATGGTATATCTGTTCTTCATCCACCCCGCCCGGGGCGGGAGTACACGGCATGTGCGGATACAATGCCGCCATGCATGCCCTCAGGAAAGG
>DAISYU010000020.1:0-2437 GCA_036825155.1 Thermodesulfobacteriota bacterium
GCCTTTACCACGGTGCACGATGACGCCATCTACATGGTGGAGTCCCAGCAGTATCACGTGGACCGTCTCGACCTGGAGCGCAAGAAGGCATACGTGAAAAAGGTGGACGTGGACTACTACACCGACGCCATGACCTACACCAATGTGCGCGTCATGGACGACTTCGACAAGAAGATGAACGGCTCCATCATCGTGGAACAGGGCGAGGTGCAGGTGGTGCGCAAGGTGGTGGGGTACAAGAAGATCAAGTTCTACACCTCGGAGAACGTGGGCTACGGCGATGTCGACCTGCCGCAGAAGGACATGCACACCACGAGCTACTGGTTCACCATCCCCTGGGACCTGCTGAATACCCTCGAGATCAGGCGCGAGGAGATCATCGACGGGCTTCGGGGCCTGGCCTATGCCCTGCACCATATCGCCGCGGTCCTGCTCATGGCGGATATCCGCGATATCGACCACTGCATCGGGGACAAGAGCGGGGAATGGTACGTGCGCCAGGGCACGGGCAGCCGCACGATCGTGTCATCGCCCGAGACCGGCACTGCCGGCGGGGAGGTCATGGTGGATGCCTACGACCCGACTGTGTTCATCTTCGATGCCTACCCGGGCGGCATCGGTTTCTCCGACCTGCTCTTTGAAAAGCATGAAGTGCTTCTGGAAGCGGTGAAGACCCTGATCGACTCATGCCCGTGCGAACACGGCTGCCCCATGTGCGTGGGCCCCATACTGGAGGTGGGGGCGTTTTCGAAAGATGCAGCACACAGGATTCTTGGGCTGTTTGGGAAATAAATAAGAGGCGCTGGGCACTAGACGCTAGGCGTTTGGGAAAAAATATAAATCATGGGTCCAAGGTATAAGGTGTAAGGTATAAGGTAAAAACAGAACTGAATCTTATACTTTGTACCTTATACTTTCTTTGGATTTAGGATTTTATTTATCTAGCTTTTTTCATGTTCATTTCTTTGCTTGCTCACTATTCTGCTGTCCATGCAGAATTGTCGGGCGTAGCTCTTGCGAAGCCTGAAGTTGGAAGCGAAGATGGATGCCCATTGCCTAGCGCCTTTACAATATCCCCCCCACGATAGCGGCATCTTCGACAGTACTCCAACACTGCATTGATACTGCTGCTTCTGTCCCTCTCTTGACTTTCTTCATGATGAAAGTATCTTTACGATGTCTGAAGTGTAATTGAGTATGAAAGCCGCCCGGTAAATCTTAGAAGAGTTCAATTGTTACATTTTGAAATCTCGGTCCATCAGTGATCAACCGCTCGAATCGCCTGAAGTGAATTGCTAATAAACCGTAAAAGGAGAGAAACGTCATGCCGCGTCTGCAGGAGATGGATATCGATGGTCACAGGATTGTTGCACAGTGTTTTAACGAGGAGAAAGAAGGGGTCCCCATTGTATTCATTCATGGCTTAACCACCTCCATAAACTTCTGGAGCGTTGTACAGATACCGGTCATCACGGAGAAGTTCCGCTGGTACTCTCTGAGCCTGCCCGGGCATTACCCCGCGGCGTTTCCTCAAGGCTTTTGTAAAGAGGAACTGACAGCAGATATGATCACAAAGGTGCTCACTGAGGCCATACACGAACTGACAGATGGCCGGCCTGTAGTCCTGATCGGCCATTCTACAGGAGGATTCTCTGCACTGAGCATTGCCGAGTATGAACCGGAGATCGTCCACAGTGTTGTCAGCATATCGGGGTTTGCAAAAGGCAAAATGACCGGGGCCTTCGGGCTTCTCGGGTGGCTGGCACAGCACGGAACAATAACCGAGGCCATCTTTAAGGCCGATCTCAGGCTGCTTGTCAGCAACCGGAATATTTACCGGGTCGGGATCGGCATATTCGCCTCGGACAAAAAAGCCCTGTACTCTCATCCTGATCTGGAAAAGAGCCTCGATGTGCTCTACCCGGATGCCACCAGACTGGATGTTCATGCAATGGCCTGCTACTTCAAACAAATACCCGATATCGACATTACCGAGCGGCTGTCCCGCATCACTGCTCCGACACTGGCATTGGCAGGGATGAACGATCCGGTCATGTCTCCTAAACAGTCGTCCCTTATCGCAGACAAGGTACCGGACTGTGAACTTGTTCTGCTGGATGGGGCCGGACACCTGCCCATGGTGGAGAGGGAGCCTCAGTATCGTCAGACCATAACGAGCTGGCTGGATACGGTCATGTAATTCCAGAGGAACAATTCGGCTCCGTTGATCTCTCTGGGAGAAAAGAAGGTTTGTTTCCCGCCTTTTACCGAGTGCTTTATGTCCAACGCCTAGAGCTTTAACACTACTCCCCCGCGATACCGGGATCTTCGACAATACTCCAACACTCCATTACTCCATCACTCCCGAGGAAATAGAGGACAGTTCCATTTTTTACTGTGGAATGTACCAAGGCCGGTCAGAGCGGTTTTTATATCA
>DAISYU010000020.1:2537-16184 GCA_036825155.1 Thermodesulfobacteriota bacterium
GTTCCATTTTTTACTGTGGAATGTACCAAGGCCGGTCAGAGCGGTTTTTATATCAAGACCAATGCATAATCTGAGTATCGTCATTGCGAGCGTAGCGAAGCAATCTCGAGATTCCTTAGATTGCTTCGTCGTCCTCCATAGTGGACTCCTCGCAATGACAGGTGGAGTACGTATGTATCAAATGAGTTGTATCCGTAGATTGAGATTAAAGAGAAGGAATTAAAAGGGTTCATAATGTATTGCATGCACTATAGTCTAACCTGAATCATATGATTTTGATCAAGAATCAATGATGTCCTCCCCTATGGGTAGATTGAAACAAAGCCTGGCCCTTTGGGTCAGGATTATTTACTGGGGGTCGGCCACGTACGGGCAGGGAGAATGGCTGGCCTTACAAGGGGATTGACAGGTGCGGATTTCCCTATAGCGCCCCGGATGATTGTGTTATTATCCGGGCAGAAAAAGGGGATGAATCCCCGGAGAATGTACCGAGAGGAAAGGAGTAACCATATGAAAAGTCCTGCAAAGGACAGGCAGTGCAGCGAATTATATGATGAGCTGTTGCCAAATTGTGCGGACTATGTAGCCCTGCATGCAAAGCAAAGACCCAAAGGACTCGCCATTATCGAGCACAACACCGGCGAGAAAGTCACGTGGAAGACCTTTCAGACTTCGGTAAATGCATTTGCAGCCAAGCTCCTTTCCCTGGGCCTGAAAAAGGGGGATATCGTGGCAACGAGCCTGCCCCTGCTCAAGGAACACGTCTACCTCATGTATGCCTGCTTCCGGATAGGCCTTGTTGTTGCTCCGCTGGATCTGCGTCTCAAGGCCGCCGAGATACGCTACTGTATGGAGAAGATGAAACCCAGGGCTTATTTTTTCCTGGGCAAGACGCCGCTGATGGATTTCCGCCCCATGATCAAAGAGGTCATGGCAGATTGCCCATTTATTGAGCACTGGGTGCAGTTTCAGAAAGAAGAGGACCTCATCATGGAAGGTGCGGTGGGGATTACGGACTTTGTCAAAGATATCAAAAGGGTGTTTATCAAGAGTCTGTTGACCGGCGCGGTGAAAAAGGCGCACAGGGCTGTAGGCAGACGCGATGCATGTCTGATCATCTTTACCACCGGGTCGACCGGCTCACCCAAACCGGCCATGCTCTGTCATGAAAACATCCTCATCCAGAACATCGGCCTGATAGTCGGATTTGAGGGCAATCAGGACGACCGCATGCTCGTGAACCTTCCGCCTTCTCACGTTGGCTGCACAACCGAACAGCTTGCCACGATTATCTATGGCGGCGGCATTGCCGTGATCCTGCACATCTTTGACGCAAAGCTCAGCCTGGAGGCGATAGAGAAGCACAAGATCACCATGCTCGGCCAGATTCCTGCGCTGTACAACATGGAGTGGCGGCTTTCGGATTATTACCGCTATGACCTGTCGTCGCTCCGGTTCGCAATCTATGGAGGTCAGGCTGTGCCTCGGGAATTTCTCGTGAAGATGAAGCAGATGGCGCCCTGTATCGGTACCGGTTTGGGCCTGACCGAGACAGCGGGTTTCTGCACCTACACCCATGTGGATGCAGACGTGGATGAACTCGCCGAGGGCATAGGCTATGACAGTGTACTTTGCCCGATCAGTATCCGGGAGCCCATGAATGCCGATGGTACGGCAGGCAGAGAGAAACAACCAGGCGAGGTCGGAGAGATCTGCTTTTCAGGCCAACAGATATTCCTCGGGTATCTGGGAGATCCGGAAAACACAGCGAAGACCATTTCCACAGACGGGGTATGCTACACCGGGGACCTTGGATATTACGACGATAAAGGTCTGCATTTTGCCGGGAGGGCAAAGCTCGTGATCAAGCCGAAGGGGTATCAGGTCTATCCCGAGGATGTGGAGAACCATATTGTAAATAAGCTCAGAGGAAGAATCTCAATGGCCGCCGTAGTCGGAGTGGAGCACGAGGTGTTCAGCGAGGGCATTATGGTGTTTGTCGAGACCTCACCCGGCCAGAGTGTAACCCCTGAAGAAGTCATGGGTGCCTGCAGCGATATATCGGCATATTCAAGGCCGTCGCATGTCGTGGTCTATGATGCAGGAGAGTTGCCGTTGAACCGTGTAGCCAAGACCGATTATATGGTTCTTCGGGATCGCGCCAAGACCATAGTGAACGAATTACGCGACCAGGGCAGGTGGGACAGGAAGTAGTTCCCTGCGGGTTTGAGCCTTGGACGAAGAACATGCATGGAGAGACAATACCGGATACAGGCCGGAATCTTGAACCTGAAAATAGTGCGGAGGTTTTGAGATTCCATACAAGAATAAAAGCTGATGAATTAAGTGGGAAGTGTCCTTTCTCAGCCCCTGGTGTATGGCAGGTATGGCCAGTCGGCCACAACGAAGGATGAAGAAGTATCCCCCTAGAGAGTTGCCTGCATAATGTTCTAATGTTTTATTCTGGATACTGTCCGCCGCGGCGGATGGATTCTGAATTTTTTGTTCATATAAACCCCTAGCGCCTTTCCAATACTCCCCCGCGATAGCGGGATCTTCGAGAGCAATCCAACACTCCATTACTCCGGTTCCCTCTCTAGATATTTCACCTCTCCATGTCTTGACTTGTATGTCCCTCAAACGCATAGGTAATAGTATAGCATTTGAATTGCCGGCATACACCCTGTGGTAAGGAGGCGTACAGAGGTTTGACAGCCGGCACGCCGCGACTTTTGAGGGAGATGGAATACATTTAGCACCTCAATTGTTGATAGCCTCACATCGGATACCCCTCTCAAGATGCAGCCAACCATTGAGGAAAAAGGAGGAAAAAACAATGAAAAAATTATTCGCGTTGTTGATAATTCTGCTCCTGGCATTCAGCACGTATGCAGCAGCACAGACTGACACGGAACAGGCCAAGAAAGAAGGCAAGGCGACCTTCTATGCCAATATCACGGCAATAGAACCTATTGTGGATACCTTCACAAATGAGTCCGGCATCAAGGGGGAGTACACGAGGATTTCCACATCCAAGTTCTTTGCAACGGTCTCCACGGAATTCGGTGCGGGCAAGCTCCTGGCCGATGTCCTTCAGTCGCCGCTGCCAATCATGGAGATGCTGAAGGAAAAGGGAGTCCTGGCACCCTACACATCGCCTGTTGCTAAGGAGTATCCCGAATGGACGAGGAAAGACGGTCAGATACAGATCTTCGGTATAGAGTACGTTGCGCTCATCTACAACAAGGAACTGGTCAAACCGGCCGATGTGCCCAAGCGGTATGAAGATCTGACCGACCCGAAATGGCGTGACAAGATCGTCATGGCAAATCCTTCGGCCCATGCCACCACCATTTCCTGGCTTGTGGGCTTAAAGGAACAGGTGTTTGAGTCTGAGCAGGCGTGGCGTGATTTCCTCAAAGGTCTTGCCGCCAACAAACCCATGTTCGTGGCCTCGTTCGGTCCTACACCGGCACCGGTGGAAAGCGGGGAAAAACTCATCGCTATCTCCATGCCCAAATACATCATCACCAAGGCCCCGGCACCCCTTGACTGGGCCCAGGTGAGCCAGCCCCTTCTGGGGACGCCGCGCGGCATTGCGATGACCGCCTCTGCGCCGCATCCCAATGCAGGACAGATGTTCATGGACTACTGGCTGTCAAAGGATGCCATGACCATGCTCGCTGAAAAGGTGGGTGAGTATGTCCTCTATCCGGGTGTCTATCCTCCTATTGACGGGATCGAAAAAGCGAAAGTGCTGCCCATCAGAACGCTTACGGATGAGGAAATTCGCACGTGGGCCAAGGAATTCAAGGCGATCTTTGACGTAGAGTAACTATTTGTTTGTTGATTATTCTCCGGCCATGTCCGGGTCGTGAGGCAGGATGAAAGCTGCTTTGCGATCATGGGAGGAGTACTGTGGATATTCACATTACCAAACTCAACAAGACGTATTTTTCAGAAGGCAGGCGCATCGAAGCCCTGTTCGATGTGAACCTGGCCATCCCGGCCAATGAGATATTCACCCTCCTGGGTCCGAGCGGGTGTGGAAAGACCACCCTGCTCAGATCCATTGTCGGGCTCGAGATGCCGGATGAGGGCGAAATACAAATCGGTGATGAGATCGTGTTTTCAACCCGGAAGGGGATCTTTGTGCCCCCGGAGAAGAGGGGGTTGAGCATGGTCTTTCAGTCGTACGCTATCTGGCCGCATATGAATGTGTTCGACAACGTTGCCTATCCACTCCAGACCCAGAAGAAGCCGAAAGAAGAAATACGGGACAGGGTTAAGAACACCCTTGAGTTCGTCCAGCTCGGCGGATTTGAAAACAGGCCGGCGACGAAGCTGAGTGGGGGACAGCAACAGCGCGTAGCCCTGGCCAGGGCCCTGGTGGCACAGCCGAAGGTGATCCTTTTTGACGAACCCCTGAGCAACCTGGATGCCAAGTTGAGGGAGGAAACCAGGAAGGAACTGCGTGAGTTCCTCACGACACTTCGGATCACCGCGGTGTATGTGACGCACGACAGGATCGAGGCCCTGTCCCTTTCAGACACCGTGGCGGTCATGAAAGAAGGGCGAATCGTGGAAATAGGCACGCCGAAACAGATATATTTTGATTCGGACCGCCGGTTTGTAGCGGATTTCATAGGCCGGGCAAATCTTGTTGAAGGAAGCGCAGCAAGGGTTGAAGCCGACCGCACAATTGTAAATACCGCGTTGGGAGACATTGTCTGCAGTAAAAAGAAAGACGTATCACCAGGTGATGCTGTTGTGGTGTGCGTCAGGCCCGAGTTTATAGAGGTGATGGAGAAAACCGGTGGAGAGGGGCCGAATATTTTCAACGGACACATCGATTCACTGATCTTTGTGGGCGATGCCTATGAAGGCGAGATCCGGGTGGGTGACACAGTGCTGATCGTACGGGTGGAACCCACGCTCGATGTACATCAGGGTGATGAGGTGGCCCTGAGATTCGATCCGGATCACTGCTCCATACTGTTGAAGTAGGGGAGTGGAAAGACCATGCAGAGGAAATCGACAACCCTGACACTGGGCCTTATCGTGATCGTGGGACTGCTCACTGTGTGTCCCGTGGTCATGCTCATTGTCGGGAGTTTTTCACAGGGGCTGGGGTCTTTCGGCACGTTCACCCTGGAAAAATATATTCAGTCGTACACCGACCCCGCGTTTGCCGAGATCATCCTCAACACGGTTATCTTTACCCTGGGCTCAGCCATCGTCGCGACGCTGCTGGCGCTGTTCCTCGCGTATCTCAACACACGCACCAATATCCCCTTCAAGTTCCTCTTCGGCGTCATCTCCATCATTCCCATGATGATTCCCCACATCCTGTTTGCCGTGAGCTGGCTTCTGCTCCTGAACCCGTCCAACGGTCTTATCAATCTGTTCCTCAAAGATGTGTTCAATCTCACCCATTCACCCTTCAATATCTACACCCTGCCGGGAATGATCCTTGTGGAAGGGCTGCTCGACCTTCCCATAGCCTACCTGATCCTTGCCCCGGCACTGGCCTCTTTCGACGTGTCCATGGAGGAATCATCAAAGGTGTGCGGGGCATCCAACCTGCGCACGCTTGCCAGGGTGACACTGCCCATTTTACGCCCGGCCATACTGGCCTCCATCACCCTGGTGATCGTGCGAAGCCTTGCCTCTTTTGCCGTGCCTTCTGTCATTGGGATGCCCGGCAGGATCTATGTGCTCTCCACCCATATATACCGCATTATCGCCACCGGGTTTGCCACTGACTACGGGATGGCGGCGGCAGTGGGCATGAGTGCTCTGGCGGCATCCACCATCCTCATTTACCTCTATCGGTATCTCACCGCGGAAGGCGACAGATACGTAACCATTTCCAGCCGCGGATACCGTCCCACCGTCATTGATCTGAAGAAGGCCAAGTACCCATTCTTTGTCGTTGTGGCCATACTCTCCTTTATCCTGATCGTCCTGCCGGTGCTGGTTCTTCTCTATACGTCCCTTGTTCCCTATTCGATGGTCCCCAGCGCACGGGCATTCTCCATGATGAGTCTGCGTCACTGGACCGAGGTGCTGGGCGATCCCATATCGATCCTCTCTGTGAAGAACAGCATGTTCTTGGGCATATTCGGCGCCACGCTCGGCGTGATCCTCTCCATCTTCGTATGCTATGCCATCGTCAAGGTGCGTACAGCCGCCTCAGGGCTTCTGGAATCCCTGAGTTTTCTTTCCTTTTCCTTCCCTGGCATCGTCATAGGGGTGGGCTTCATGTGGCTGTTTGTCAGGACACCCCTGTATGCCACTATCTGGGCACTGCTTATCGGATACATCGCCACCTATCTTCCCTATGGCATCCGGCCGCTCACGAGCGCCTTTGTCCAGATTCACGCTCATCTCGAGGAATCCTCCAGGGTTTGCGGCGGAGGTACCCTGTACACGCTTCGCAGGATCGTCATACCTCTCCTGATCCCCGGGATCGTTTCGGCCTGGATACTTATGGCAACCATGTTCGTCCGGGAGCTCACGCTCTCGGTTGTCCTCTCCAGGCCGGGAACCGAGGTCCTGGCCGTACAGGTCCTTCGCTTCGCCGAGGATGGCCTCTGGGGAAAGCTTTCCGCCCTCGGGATCATCATGATCCTGATCTCCACAACACTCGTCATCCTTGCGTCTCTGACCGGGGCAAAATTCACGAAAATACAAACTGTGGGCGGCGAGGAAACACAGAAGAAACTGCAGGAACCGTCTGTTAAATAAAAGGGGTGTTTCTGCCTTGCATCTATCTTAAACTTCGATCCCTGCTGCAGTGTGCTGATGGTCTAATAATCTCTTGACAGGGAAGGCCGAATACGACGTAGTAAAAATCCATGAGCGTAAAGGACAGACTACAGCGCCTGACCGGAGAAAAGCCGCAGCCTGAGGCACAGACATCCAACAAGGATGTGATCAATGAACTGCGCAGGAAGATCGATGCCATTATGGAGCGCAGGGACCGGATCGAGTCGCGGCCGGCGTTCTCACGCCAGGGACCTGTACGGGCGCTGGAAGAGGTTATCACCGGGGAAGAGGTGGAGAACAGCTACGGCAGGTTCTACTTCTGCCGGAACCGGTTCAGGAGCGTTGATTCCCACGGGCGGCATCTGATCGGCTCTCTTTCCTCAATCGATATGGAGGCTGCGGGGTGTCTGATCGCCAGATCTGACCTTGCATCCCTGAGCATTACCGACGCCCTTTTCCTGGACACCGAGACCACCGGACTTGCCGGCGGGACCGGGACCTTCGCCTTTCTCATCGGGCTCGGGTGGTTCGAGGGGGATGATTTCATTGTCTGCCAGCTCTTTGCCCGGGATTTCTCCGAGGAGCAGGCCATGCTGGGCTTCCTGCAGGAGATCGCCGGGAGCAAGCGGTTCCTCGTCACCTTCAACGGCAGGGCGTACGATATGAACCTGCTTGCCGCCCGCTATATCCTCAACCGGCTGCACGATCCTTTCCCGAACATGCCTCACCTTGACCTGCTTCACCCCTGCAGGAGGCTTGTGGGGCACCGGCTGGAAAACAGCAGGCTCGTGACGTTGGAAGCGGGTGTGCTGGGATTCGAACGGTACGGCGATGTCCCGGGCTACGAGATACCCCAGCGCTATTTCGACTGGCTCAGAAGAAGAGATGCCGGACTCATGGAAGACGTGTTCGAACACAACCGCCTTGACATCATTTCCATGGCCGCCCTGTTGAAGCATCTCACAGAGCTTTTAAACGGCAGTGATGTGGGCATGGCCGGACACGCGGCCGATGTTCTCGCTGCCGCCGGGCTGCATCACGACCGCGGCAATCTTGAGAGGGCACGGCATTTCTACGGGTGTCTGATACAAAAGGCAGATCCTTTTGTATCGCGCGAGGCGAAAAGGGCGTTGTCATTGATGCACAAGAGGGCGGACCTGTGGGAAGAGGCCTCACGGATCTGGGAAGAGATGTTCGCGGACAACCAGTATGATCTCTTTGCCGCCGAAGAGCTCGCCAAGTGGCTGGAGCACAGAAGACATGATTATGCCCGGGCCGCAGCGATTGTCCAGGGGATCCTGGATGATGTCCCCTGCTTGTCCGAAGCAGAGAAAGAATCTTTGAGATACCGGCTGAACAGGCTGAAGGACAAGCTCGCGAAGGCCTGTACTTCCTGAGGATTGGTTCTCTCCCGGTTAATCCCCTGTCCTGTTCTGCAAAATTGTCCTGATCTTATCTGCTATCTCTCGGCTGAGCTCTTCGAGGGTAGCACTCTGGGCTGAGACCAGTGCTTCATAATCAGGAGACGCCACCGGTTCGGTGTACGATGATGTTTTCTGTAGGAGCAGGTTTCTCCCGCCGTCTCCGAAGATGCTCCACCTGGCAACCAGTGATACGGACTCTGACAGGGAGCCGTCAAAACGGATGATATCAAGTGAAAGCCGATAATCGGTGGACCGAGGTCCCCGCCACGGATGTACGGTAAATGCATCGGCATACAAAAGGTTCGTGAGGTTTTCCTTCAGCACGCGGGAGATATTCTCGTCCAACGGTTCGGCCCACTTGTTGAACTCTGCAAGCATAAGCTCGTGCTCGTTCGCACGGGTAATGATCTGCGGACGGTCGAGATACTCCGGGATCTCCACAGGGCCGATTGCGAGCAAGAAGCCGGGGGTGTATTTTTTTGTTGATTCTTCCATGACCGTCTGCACCATCGGACTCAAGACATAGAATTGTGCCGGCAGGGTCCTGGCACATCCTGTCATGAGCAGCAAGGGAACCACCAGGAGTGAAACCTTCAACCGTACTGACATATACTTCATATCACTGTCTCCCTTCATACTCGGTCTTGCCGCGTATGATCGCCTCGGGATGCCGTTCAAGGTAGTCTGCCCATGCCCGGATCGAACGTGCCGCAGAGGAGAGCTCTTCTAGGGTGTTGGTGACCTGATAGATCAGCGCTGAATCCTCCGAGGTGACGCTCTCGATTGCACCGAAGGTCTTTTCCGCCTGTGCGAGGGCATCACGTGCAGCAATGGCTGCCTGGTCGATGTCTGTCTGCAGTGTTGTTATCTTTTTGTCGAAATTGCGTACAAACTCCTGGGCCTCACTGATGGTTCCCTGAAAACCCTTTGAGAGCGGATCGATCTGATCATTCAGGCTCTGCACCAGCAGCTGGAGGTCTTTGAGCGTCTGGTTCATACCCTGGATGCTTTCAGCGAAATCTTCAGAGTTCACGGTCTTGTTAATGCCCTCGATGGCAGAGATGAGTTTGCTCATGAGTTCTTCAAGCGGCAGATTGACCAGCACATTGGTGAACTCTTCCAGGCTCGACGGGATGGTGGGTATCTCGGGATGCTTTGAATTCGAACCCACGAGTCTCACCGGTCTCTCTTTATGGAAGTCGAGCTCTATGATTAACTGGCCGGTAATGAGGTTCTGCAGCTGGAGCTGCGCCTTGAGCCCCTGCGCGATCAGGAGCTTCATATACTCTCCCGGGTCGAGTTTCCCCTCCCTGGTGGAGATGCTGTTCGGGTCCAGTTCCACCAGCACAGGGATGTTGACCGATACTGCATCGGGTTCGAACCGAAGGGAGATGTCTGTGACCGTACCGACCTTCACACCCCTGAAGACCACCGGAGCCCCTACATTCAATCCTTTAACAGAACCACTGAAGTACATGACAAAGGTGGGATATTTTGTAAACACCCTCCCGGTACCGAATACCGTGATCCCGATAATGAGGAGCGCTACTGCTCCAAGAACAAATATCCCGATCAGTGTTTTGTTTGGGTGCTTTTTTATCATGTTTTCATCCTGTTAACAGTTTTGCGGTATCCTGGTTACTCATAATGTCTCTCCTGGTGTGTCCGAGCACCCGGCTTTTCCCCGGGTGAGGAATGCGCACACTTTCGGATTTCGGGATTCCTTCAGCATCGTCCTGGGATTGCCCGATGCGATCATGGTCCTGGTATCTGCATCGAGAAAGATCGAGTTGTCGCCGATTGCCAGGATACTCTCCAGCTCATGCGATACAACCACCACGGTTGTCTGCAGGCTTTCCCTCAGCTCGAGGATCAGATCATCCAGAAGCCTGGCACTGATGGGATCGAGCCCGGCCGAGGGCTCGTCGAAGAAGAGGATCTCCGGGTCCAGTGCCATGGCCCGTGCAAGAGCGGCCCTCTTGATCATCCCGCCGCTGAGTTCGGATGGGTAGAAACTCTCGAAGCCGGCCAGGCCCACCAGGGAAAGCTTGAATGAAACGATCTCCCTGATCTGCGTTCGACTCATGTCCGTATATTCTTCCAGCGGGAGCGCGACATTTTCCGCCAGGGTCATGGAACTCCACAATGCTCCTCTCTGATAGAGGATACCCACATGTTTGAGTATCTCATTGCGAACAGGCTCGTCAGCCTCCCAGAAATTCAAACCGTTATAGAATATATGGCCCTTCTCAGGGGATTTCAGCCCAAGCATGATCTTTATCAGCGTGCTCTTTCCGCATCCGCTGCCGCCCATCACTATAAAGATCTCTCCCCTGTTTATAGTAAAGCTTATGTCCCGCATGACCACGTAGTTGCCATAGGCCATGGTGACATCACGTACTGTGATGTGGGCATCATCTCTGATGGTGGGTTTTCCCTGTTCAGTCATGTCATATCCAGAGCGCATTGGTAATAATGGCAAAGATGCCGTCCGCAACAACAATGAGCACGATGCCAGTTACCACTGCAGATGTTGTAGCATCCCCAACCGATGATGCGCTGCGTCCGCAGTGTATCCCGTAATAACAGCCGGATAGTGCGATCAGAACCGCAAATACGGCGCTCTTTATGATCCCGATGGAAAAATGGGTCAGGTTCAGGGCATGGAGTGTCTGATCGTAGTACTGGGTGATGGAGAGATCGAACATACCGATCCCTATGACTGCACCGCCAAGGATACCAACGATGTCGGAATAGAGGCACAGAAGCGGCATCATGAGCACCAGGGCTATGATCCGTGGCATGACCAGAAATTCCATGGGGGATATGCCCAGTGTTTTCAGGGCATCTATCTCCTCGTTCACCTCCATGGTTCCGAGTTGTGCGGCAAAGGCGGCCCCTGTGCGGCCCATCATGATGATTGCGGTCATCAAGGCCCCCATCTCCCTCGCCATGGCGATCCCCACAACGTTGGCGATGTATATCTCTGCGCCGAACAGCCTCAATTGAATAATGCCGACAAACGCGACAATCACTCCCACCAGGGCGCTGATCAGCGATACGATAGGCAGTGCCTGCGGGCCGCATTCCTGTATTGTAAGCACCATGTCTGAAGAACGGAAGCGGGCCCTGCCCATAATCAGGCGTATGAAGGCTGTAGTTGCCTCCCCGATAAAGGCGAACATCCCGGCAGCTGATTGCGTGATGTTCAGTGTGATCTCTCCTATGCGGGCGAGGAAAGGCCCGGGGGTTTCTTCTTTGTGGAGAGCTTTCTTTTCCAACGCTTCCATGGCAAGGGAAAGGAGTTTCTGTACTCCTGTGGGCAGGCCGCCTCTTTCCACAGTGATGCCTTTTTCACCGCACAGCTCTATGATCCTGATAAGAAACGTGAGCAGGGTGCTGTCCCAGCTTCCAAGATCTGTGGAATCAAAGATGATGGTCTTTATGCGTGTGTGTATGGCAATCCGGTCGTACATGTCCAGTGCAGACGGCAGGTTCTGCCCGATCTTCCAGGTCCCGCAGAGCCTCATCAGCACTGTGTCATCAGATGGCCTCTCAAGCCTCATGAAGCGCTGAGATTGTTCTTTGTCGTCTTGAATAATCATGTCATGCACCCTGTGTCCGTATACACAGCAGTCATGGTTATGAGATCGTCTAGTTGTTTTCAATACATTACAATTAAAAGCATTTTCATTAAAACTATAGATGATTCAGGGAAAAAATCAAATGAAAACAGGATTACTCTGTTTTTATGGCAGGGCGCAGATTGTATGTAATGTGTTGTATAAACAGAACAAATCAATTTTAAACCGTTGCAAATTTTTGTTGCAATTTTCCCAAAGTTAGCTCATATAGTCCTGCGGATTTTTGTACGTTAATGTTTCGCCGGCCACAAAAATCACAACAGGAGAGGCGGTTTGTATGAGTGAAGTAAATCCGTGTCTGAGCTGTGGTGCATGCTGCGCATACTATAGGGCGTCTTTCTACTGGGGTGAAGCGGATGATGCAACACCCGGTGGTGTTCCGGTAGATCTGACAGAGAAACTGAATGATTTCAGAAGGGTCATGGTTGGAACCAACCGGAAAAATCCGCGCTGTATTGCCTTGCAGGGCGAGATCGGGGTGGCGGTATACTGCTCCATCTACGAGAACCGTTCTACGGTTTGCAGGGCATTCGAACCTTCCTGGATCAGCGGCGTACCCAATGAGAACTGCGATAAGGCAAGGATCGCCTGGGGGCTTTCTCCGCTCAGACCCGAGGAATGGAATGCCCCTGATACCTTCCCAAGAGCTGCCTGACAACCATTGCATCTGTTTTCGGCTTTTTTCGACAGTGCATGATGATCATATATGCCCGTGGATGACCAGGTCCTGTTCTGGAAAGATTTAGACTGGCAACAATACAGGATTCGGTTATAATCGCATCGGGATAGAGCTGATTCTGTAATTATGAATGCGTATGGGAGGAGAAGGAATGGAACTGAAACGTCAACTGGGCCTGATCGATGTGATCAGTATCTCGAGCGGGGCCATGCTCTCGGGCCTCTTCATCCTTCCCGGTCTTGCGTATATGATCAGCGGCCCAGGGGTCATCGTGTCGTATCTGCTTGCAGGACTTCTGGCAATTACCGGGATGTTGAGTCAGGCAGAGCTCACATCAGCCATGCCAAAGGCCGGCGGTGCCTATTTCTTTGTCTCCCGCAGCATGGGGCCTTCGGTGGGCACGGTGTACGGAATGATCACCTGGCTGTCGCTCTGTCTGAAGAGTGCCATGGAATTGTTTGCAGTCTCCATCTTTGCTGCCGTGTTTTTCAGCTTCAATATGCAACTTGTTGCCGTGGTGCTCTGCGTGGTGTTCCTTGCCGTCAACCTTTTCGGCGTAAAGGAAGCCGGGTGGATACAGTCTGCTCTCGTAATTATCATAATCTCATCGCTCGTCTTCTATATTTTTAAAGGGATGCCACATGTTCATGCTGGTCTTTTCGAACCGTTTGCCAGTAACGGAATACACGGGATCGTTGCCGGGGCAGGGTTTCTGTTCGTTTCGTTCGGAGGTCTGCTCAAAATCGCCAGTATAGCAGAGGAGGTGAAGGACCCGGGCAAGATCCTGCCCAAGGGGATGATTATCTCCCTTGCGATAGTAGGACTGATCTATGTGAGCGCGATCTTTATCACCATCGGTGTCCTGCCGTCCGGAGCACTGTCCGGTTCCCTGACCCCTGTTTCTATGGGTGCTCAGGCAATCTTGGGGAGTAAAGGGGAATTGGTCTTTCAACTCGTTGCCATACTCTCCATCCTCACTGCTGCAAATGCTGGGATCATGGCAGCATCCAGGTACCCTCTTGCCCTGAGCCGAGACGGTCTGCTGCCGGAAGTGTTCACGCATATCAACAACCGGTTCAATACCCCACATGTGTCAATTGTTATCACCGGTGCTCTCATTGTCTGCGCC
>DAISYU010000020.1:16284-38376 GCA_036825155.1 Thermodesulfobacteriota bacterium
TGGTACTACGGCAGTATCGGGATCAACAAGGAGTTCGCCCTGCTGCACCTCATCGAGCGGGTCAGCGAAAGAGACTATACCGATCACGTGCTGGAAACCGAACTGAAGCAGATAATACACGAGCGTGACAACATATCGAGAGACCGCTTCGATCACCTTATCGACGAATGCTCGCTGCTGGATATTGACCGGTCCATGGAGAAACAGGATTTCTTTGATCTGGTTGCATCGAACCTGACGGAAAAACTCGATGTGAAACAGGCAAAACTGAAAAAGATGCTCCTTGAACGGGAAGAGGAAAGCTCGACGGTATTGAGCCCGTTTCTTGCAATCCCTCACGTATTAATAAAGGGCAGGAATGTCTTTGAGATCCTCATTGCACGGAGCAGGGAAGGGATCGTTTTTTCAGGGGAGTTTCCCCGGGTGCATGCGGTTTTTGTGCTGATCGGGACAAAGGATCTGAGGTCCGTACACCTGCAGTCTCTGGCCGCCATCGCCCAGATCTTCCAGGATCCGGACTTTGAAAAGCGGTGGATGGAAGCAAAGAATGAGAAGGTCTTACGAGATATCATTCACCTCTCGCAGCGCAAACGGCAGACATAACGGGGCAGGCCTTGACGGTGTGCAGGAGTGTGGAAAAAGACCCCGGGGCGCCTGTGGATCCACCCCAGGAGGGATTCAGCCTTCTTCCAGTGCTATTCTCGGTACGCGGCTGGAAATATTCGTCACGATCTCATAATTGATGGTGCCGAGTCTTCCGGCAATTTCGTCTGCGGTGATTGTCTCGCTTCCCTGGCTGCCGATAATGACCGCCTCATCGCCTGATTTTACATCTCCCCGCAAATCGGTCACATCAACGAGGCACTGATCCATACAGATTCTCCCCACCTGGGGACAACGCCTGCCGCGAACCAGTACATCAAGGTTGTTGGACAGGAGCCTGCTCATCCCGTCGCCGTAGCCCAGCGGGATCGATGCGATCAGGGAAGGCCTGTCAGTATGGTAAGTATGGCCGTAACTGAGCCCGGTTCCTGTAGGAACCTCCTTGAGAAAGACGATGCGCGTTTTCCATTCAAGTACCGGCCTGAGATCATGTACTGCCTGATTCTGTATCGTATGTGAAGGCTTGAGCCCATAGATGGAAATCCCCGGACGGGCGGCATCGAGATGCGCTTGAGGCAGATCGAATATGGCGGCACTGTTGGCAACATGATAGAACGCTATCCCGTAGCTGTCCGCAGCCTTTTTGAGATGGAGAAATGTTTGGATCTGCCTGTGCGAAAAGACTTTATCCTCTTCGTCGGCACGGGGGAAATGACTCATGATTCCCTTGATGCGCACACCGGGATAAGCCCTGCTCTGCTGAAGAAAAGCGGGCACATCTTCGGGCCGTATGCCGACCCGGCCCATTCCGGTGTCGACCTTGAGGTGGACATCAACAGACCTGCCCGCTTTTGCAGCGGCAGCCGAGAGGCTCTGTATCGTCTCAAGGGTACAGACAACGGGCTCGAATCCATAGTTCACCACGTATGCACTGTATTCCGGCAGGGTGGGAGAAAGGATGATAAAACGTGCATCGAGGCCTTTCTCAACGAGTTCGATTGCCTCAGGGATATGTGCCACACACAGGGTGGAATAGCCTGTCTTTATAAGATGGCGGCCGATAATCTCCGCCCCATGGCCGTATGCGTTCGCCTTGATGGCGGGCCAGAGCGGCAGCTTTCCTACGAGCCGCTGCAGGAGATTCATATTGTGGCTCAGATTGTCAAGATGAATGCATGCCCGGGTGAGATGACATATCCTGTTATCAGGTGCATGTATGCCTTGATCGGAACCCTCTTGTTTCATTACCTCTGCCTCTCGCTTTTGTAAACATTTCAGCAGCCTTGGAACCTTCATACCATGAGATTCAAGACTTATGCACAATCATCTTGTCTGTTCTTCTCAGCCGATGCAACAAGAAATTCTTTCTCCCCCCGGATGCTGCAGAGAATGTAGTATCATCCGGGATCGATCCATAAAGAGAAATGAGCGATTGTATTTGGTAAGTAAGTGAGACAACACTATATTAAAAATACATGAACATAAAATATGAGAATTATACTGCATGGTTATTGTGTGGTATCATGTTGGGGCTGGATTACAGCCAGGCTGAATCCAAAAGAGGCGGGGTGGTTTGATCCGGATACCTGCATTGCTTGAGACCCTAGGCATGCAGAACATCTGAACAGGAAGCATCGCATCGTGGAGGAAGAAGATGATTGTAGGTATTCTCAAAGAGATCAAGGAAGAGGAAAACCGGGTTTCCATGACCCCTGCAGGGGTTGAGATCATGAAGCATAACGGACATGTAATTCTGGTGGAAAAAGATGCCGGGAGCGGCAGCGGATTCAGTGATGTCTCCTATTATGAAGCAGGGGCCGAGATAGTCGAAACAGCACAGGAGATATATGATCGTACGGAAATGGTCATGCACGTGAAGGAGCCTCTGCCGCAGGAATATGATCTTCTCCGCCCCGGTCAGATCGTGTTCACCTATCTCCATCTGGCAGCGGATGAGGCGTTGACCCGTGCGCTGATCACGAGCGGTACCGTTAACATTGCCTATGAAACCATACAGAAGGCGGATGGATCTCTTCCTCTTCTGACCCCGATGAGCGAGGTGGCCGGCAGAATGGCAATCCAGCAGGGGGCCAAGTACCTGGAAATGGAGCATGGCGGCCAAGGTGTGCTGCTCGGCGGAGTCCCCGGGGTTGATCCGGGCACCGTGGTTATCATCGGCGGCGGTATTGTGGGGACAAATGCGGCCAAGACAGCATGCGGCCTTGGGGCCAAGGTCTATATCTTCGATATGAATCTGGATCGTCTGAGATACCTAAGCGATATCATGCCGAAGAACTGTATCCCTCTCATGGCAAGTCCTGCTGCGATTCGTGACCTGATCAAACAGGCGGATGTCGTTGTGGGCGCAGTTCTCGTTGTCGGCGCAAAGGCGCCGAAACTCGTGACCAGGGATATGCTCAAGACCATGAAGAAAGGTGCCGTGATGGTGGATGTAGCCATCGATCAGGGTGGGTGTTTTGAGACTTCCAGGCCGACAACTCACCACGATCCGATCTTCACGGTGGATGGTGTCGTCCATTACTGTGTGGCGAATATGCCTGGGGTTGTGGCAAAGACCTCCACGCTGGCGCTCACCAATGCAACACTGCCCTATGCAATGGAAATCGCGAACAAGGGCTGGCTCGAGGCCATGAAGGAAAACCCGGAAATCAGGCTGGGGGCGAATATCGTCATGGGGAAGATCACCTGCAAGGGCGTTGCCGATGCCTTCGGTATGGAATACACACCGATAGAAGGGCTCCTCTAGTCAGGGAACAAGGAGCATGCCCTTTTGTTTTGCCTTCCCGTAGTACCTCCTGCCGTAATAATTCTGGTATGCCCAGACCAGGCGGAATAACAGAGGCAGATGAGGAATCCAGAATGAGGTTGAAAAGCCAAGTGACGGCTTTACGCGGCCGGGGGTAATCTCCGCAGTGATGACGCCTTCCCCCTCTTCACGGGTCATGCGGGAGATGATGACGCCGGACCTGTCCACAATCTGTGTTTCACCCAGGTAATGGGATGAATAGGGCATGCCCGGCATGAGAGGCATATGGGCTTTGAATTCCCCGGCATGAGCAGCATGAACCACTGCCACTCCCAGCATCCTGGCCAGGGTTGCCGGTGTCGAGGCCATGATCTTTTTGTTTTTTCTGTGGTGCAGTTCCCAGAAACTTTTCGGCGGCCAGTTCTGAGGTACACTCCACCAGCAGGATCCTCCCACAACGAGGTCCACTCTTCCCAGCAATCGCTCCACGGTCCTGTTGCGGACAAACTCCCAGCACAGTACAGCCCCGACAGGTCCGATCGGGGTGGCGAGGATCCCGTCATCGTCGCCACCCCTGTAGTAACAGTTTTCCCACATGGTGGGCTGGTCCTTGTCGTGATATGCCGCCTCACCATCCGGCATGGCAAGGACAAAGGTGTTGTACAGATCGTTCTGCTTCGACGCCAGGAATGAGCCGCCAACGTATGCATGGTGTTTTCTTGCCATGGTTGTGAGGAGTTCATGGGCCTTACCCTGGAGAGGAAGGGCTGCCTCCAGCAGTGATGGATGAAAGGCCATGGCGCTGGTGAAGAATTCAGGCACGATAATCATGGACGACCCTGATGAGGCAGCCTCATCTATGAGTTTTTCTGCCTTGACCAGGTTCGATTGGATATCCCCAAGTTCGGCCTTCATCTGGATTGCAGAGGCTTTTATTGCATTGTTCATGATTAACCCCCTTATATCAAAAAATAATTCGAGAAAGGTGGATGTCCATAGGGGCCTTGCCTGGGTAGGCAGAAAATCTGAGAGCCGAACGCTGTGTTTGAATGATCAGGACATGTGGTGTGTCTCGTCAGGTGTGGTATTCTTTAAAAGATTCCCGTTCTCAGCCGCGTAGACTGCGGGCTGATTTACCTAGGACTATCTCCGGAATAAGGAACCATTGGATGGGTTCATCGTGAGAGGATGGTACTATGCGGTGAGTGTCCGTGAGGAGGCTCCCTCACGGACACTGTTTGATCAAAATGCTAGGCGATTTTTCGTGAGAGTTTCTTTAATTTGTTGATCCGGCGTCTTAAGATATCGGCCTTCTTTGTTTCCTTTGCATCCTGGGCCGCTTTCTTCTCCTTTCTGAGCGCCCTGATTTTCTGCTTGACCTCCGGCTTGGTCAGAGCGACTTTTTCAGCCTTGACCGACACCTTCTTTTTTGCCGGTTCTTCATCCACGATTCCCCGGGCCTCCTTGATGAACGCGACGAGTTCTTCCTTCTTCATGTCTCTGACAGCAACTGTTGCGTGATCGTGAGGTATCTCCAGTGCGATGTCTCTGAGATCCTTGACGGTCATCTTCTCCAGAGGTTTTTCATCCTTGTGCTGTTTCTTCTTACTTTCTTCAGTCATGTCCGTGTTTTCCTCCTGTATTTACGAATTAGCTTCACCATAACCCGATCGTATCCGAAACAGTGTCGGAATTATCCGCGATACTTTCGTCTTATCCCAAATGCATCACATTATTTTATACAAATACCGTAGCTCGAACAACTCAAAAATTAGTAAATAAATTCAAGTAGATCGAAGGGGACATGTGAGAGAACTGAAGACTGGTTTGACCTGCACTCATATTTTCCGCAGGGGCTACGCTCACACCACGATGAGCAGTTGGACATCACACACATTGGTGTTTGTCGGCCCTGTTATGATAAGGCCCTTGAGTTGTTCAAAGAAATGGTATGAGTCGTTGTTTTCGAGAAATTCGGATGGATTGAGTCCGAGTTGTGCGATCGTATCCTTCATTTCATAGAACACGAATGCCCCTGCTGCGTCTGTCGGGCCGTCATTGCCGTCCGTGCCGCCGGAGAGGAAATAGATATTGGCGAAGTTTTCATAACTTTCCACCAGGTCTATGAGAAAGGCCAGAGCCATCTCCTGGTTTCTCCCGCCTTTGCCAGTTCCCCTGATGGTCACCGTTGTTTCTCCACCGGCAACGATGAGTGCAGGCCTGGCAAAGTCCGACAAGTCCTGATCCACATCTTTTGCCAGTGCAGTGAAGAACCGTGCTATCTCACGTGCTTCCCCGGAGAGTGAAGAGGTGAGAACGTATGCATTGTATCCAAGCGATGACCCATGGTCACGCGCTGCCCTGCAGGCTGCCGCATTGTTTCCCAGGAGAATATTCGTCACCTTTTTAAATACCGGATCACCTTTCTTCGGGGTATCAGGCACATCTCCGGCAAGCCCGGACCGGATCAGCCTTACGATGGACGGAGGCATCTTGTCCTGTATATGGTATTTGTCGATAATGCCCTGTGCCTGGGCAAAGGTGGTATCATCCGCAACGGTGATCCCGGATGCAATGGTATCGAGCCTGTCGCCGATAACATCGGATAAGATGATGTTGATCATCCTGGCAGGGTAGGAGACCCTGGCGAAATGTCCGCCCTTGACGCGGGAGATATGTTTGCGGATGCAGTTGATCTCTTTGATATCCGCTCCGCAGTCCAGCAGCACCTTGGTCATCTTCTGAATGTCTCTCAGCGCTATACCTTCTGCAGGGAGGCTGAAAAGGGCAGAGCCCCCTCCTGAGACGAGATTGATGATGAGTGTTTTTTCGTCTGCCTCCTGGGCGAGTTTATAGAGGAAGCCCGCGCCTTTGATGCTGTTTTCATCAGGGATGGGATGTGCGGCTTCTATGACATCGATGATCTCGAGTTTCTCACCATGCCCGTATTTCGTGATAACGGATCCCATCGAAATTCTCTGACCGAGAATCTCTTCAATCGCCTTGCCCATCTTGGACGAGGCCTTTCCGATGCCGAGAACGACAATCTTTGTATAGTTCCTCAGGTCTTCCTGCAGGGTCTTTCCCTCATAATGGATAACCAGATTGTCTCCTTCAAGACGCATGTTCTGTGTTATCATCTTGAAAGGATCGACTCTCTCAACTGCCTTGGAAAAGATTTCTTGGATATCTTCTTTTGGATTCATGTCTGCTCCGTTACCGTTTTCCCTGAGATTTTTGGGAGGTCTTCGCCTCTTTCTCTATGTAGAATTCTGCTTTGTTCAGATTTCTTCTTATGATGGGCAGATCGGAATATGCAAGGGCCTTCTGGAAATAACCCCTTGCTTTGAGGTATTTTTTCTCGTGATTGAGTGAAATGACACCCAGATTATTGTAGATGAGTGGATTGTCCTTGTCATAATCAAGGGCCTGTTTAAAGAGGGTGCGTGCCTCCTGCCACTGCTTGTTGTCGAGATGGCTCGATGCCTTCTCGAACATGGAATTGGCTTTGAGCATATTGGAATACTCTCGCAGATCACTTGCAACAGCGATCTTCTTTCTGATCAGGGATGCGTCCTTGTCATCTGTGCAGTGCTCCAGCGCCTTCTTCAGAAACTCCACGGCCTTAGAGGAATTATTCGTCGTGTAGTAGAGTTCTCCCAGGGTCTTGAGGATCTCGTAGCGCTCACCCGATATGTCCAGTTCTTTCAAAAGATGTTTTTCCGCCAATGGATACTGCCTGGACCCGATCAGGCTCACCGCATAATTATAGTGGACCCCCCTGTCCTTGGGGTTTGCATCCACGATCTTCTTGAAATAATAGGAAGCCTTCCGGTAGTCCTGTACACCCAGGGCATTGAAGGCAAAGCGCTCATAGAACTTCTTCAGGATTCTCCTCATGTCTTTCCTTAACCAGCCTCACGGTAAAACTATCGTAATCCATGCGGGTTGCACGGATTATATGAGTGGAAAGGCGTATGAAGCCTGCCTTCCCACTCGTCTTCTCTCTTCTCGCAGCAATCAGAAGAACAGGGAGAGAATTGCCACCGTGATGATTGCCACGATTCCTTCAACAAGGGTTGCCGATGTATATGCCCGGTACGCGACCGGCACCTCCATGTCAGAGAACTGGGAAACCACCCAGAAGTATGAATCGTTCGCATGGGAAACGGTCATGGACCCTGCACCAATGGCAAGAACGGTCAGTGCCGGGTTCAGGCCAAGAGATTCCAGCAGCGGGGCCATGATCGAGGCAGTGGTGATGATGGCAACCGTGGAAGATCCCTGTGCTGTCTTGAGTGCGGCTGCAACGATGAAGGGGAGGAAGATTCCCAGATTATAACCGGAGAGTGTCTGCCCAAGGAATTCTCCCATGGGAGAGGCCTTGAGGATTCCCCCGAATGCCCCGCCGGCACCGGTTATTGCAAGGATGAGCGCGGCGTTTTTTACCCCCAGATCCATCCAGGAACTGACAGCTTCCTTCTTTGACTCAGTCTTGACGAGGATCAGTGCGAGCAGCACACCGATGATCAAGGCGGTTACCGGGTCTCCGATAAAGCTCAGGAACTTCGCAAGTCCGGCTTCGCCAAATGGTTTCGTGGGGAAGTCGGCAATGGACTTGAAGAGGATCAGGATGATGGGCACCGCGATCGGGGCAAAAGACAGTGTTGTCGAAGGGAGTTTCCCGTATTTCTTCATGAGGGAATCGTAGGTCTCTTCCAGGACCGCCTCTATCTCATAGCGCTTTGCAAATCCAACCGCCCAGAAGTACCCGGCAAGCATGGCAGGGATCGAAGCGATGAGTCCCAGACCGATCACCAGGCCGAGGTCGGCATTCAGGATGCCTGCTGCTGCAATGGGACCGGGGGTCGGCGGCACGAGGCAGTGAGTGGAATATAATCCTGTTGCCAGGGCCACCGCCATTACGGCCATTGATTTGCCGGTTTCTTCAGCCAGAGCCTTGTTCAGAGGGGTCAGAATAACATAGCCGGAGTCGCAGAACACGGGGATCGAGACGACGTAACCCGCAATGCTCATTGCAAGGGGTGAGCGCTCTTTTCCCACGATCTTCAGGATGGCATTGGTCATGGCAAGTGCGGCACCGGTCTTTTCCAGGATGGTTCCGATGATGGTACCTGCAACGATGACGATGCCTATGTACCCGAGGGTTCCACCGAAACCGTTCCTGATTGTCTTGACAATATCAGGCAACGGCATCCCTGCAAACAGACCATAGAGAAACGCCACGATAAGCAATACTACGAAGGCATTCATGTGGTACCTTGCGGTCAAGAAGATGATAATCGCGATTGCAATCACAAGGTATATTAAGGCTACTCCTCCTGAAACCATAATACACCTCCTTTCTTGAAAACAAAAAAGGCGTTTTCGCAATGCAAATCAACAGTGGATCATTACATAAAAACAGATATGTATTACCTAGTCTAATAATATATCTTAAGGATAAGTCAAGCAGGTATGTAGTATTAAGGATGCATGGTGTTTTTTTACAGATAACCGCTGGAATAAGTATTTTCCCCATAGAATGACAGCCTGGGACGGAACGAGCATCTGCCCCAAGTGAAGCTCTATTGTGCAATGCCGGGTATGTTTTTCTCCTGAATACATGTATGATAGGGTTGCTGACGGGGAATGTAATTGTTGTTCAGATTACGAAAGGAGATGTTTTAATGGCTGTACGCCACAGTGAAGAACGTATCGCCACCTGTAACGGGATCAAGATCGCATATGATACGTTCGGGGAGATGACATCACAACCTGTGCTGCTCATAATGGGGCTTGGGACACAGATGATTCTGTGGGATGAGGAATTCTGCTCCCTGCTTGCGGCCAGGGGGTTTTGGGTCATCCGTTTCGATAACCGGGATATCGGACTGTCCTCGAAACTCGATGGGCTGGGCCTCCCGAATGTGTTCGAACTGCTGCAGGGGAAAGCCGTTCAGCGCCCCTATACACTCAGGGATATGGCAGATGATGCCTTATCCCTGCTGGATGCCCTGGATATACCATCTGCACACATTTTGGGCATTTCAATGGGTGGAATGATAGCCCAGTTGATGGCGATTCATTATCCTCAGCGGGTGCGGACCCTGGGCTCATTCATGTCTTCAACGAGCGATCCTGCGCTCCCTCCGCCTAAGCCTGAAGCGATTCAGGTGTTGTTCAAACCCATACCAGTGAAAAAGGAACCATTCATAGACCATTTCATGGAGACGTGGCGTGTGCTCAATGGCGATCAGATGCCCATGGATGAAGAGCGAGTTCGCAGGTTTGCCGAACAGACCTTTGCGCGGGGAATCCATCCCCCGGGAAACGTGCGTCAGCTGGCAGCCATTCTTACCGCGCCAAGCAGGAGGCAAGAGCTTGCGAGTGTTGCCGTGCCCACCCTGGTGATTCATGGTGACGCCGACCCGCTTGTGCCAGTGGCCTGCGGGATTGATACAGCGGAGTCTGTTCCCGGCGCTCACCTCCATATCATACCGGGAATGGGACATATGCTGCACCCGCTCGCATGGAAAGAGATTGTCGATGCTGTTGAGGATCTTGCTGCACAATGTAAAGGCAGCGGATCCTCCGGGTGATGGAGCGCCAATAACCTGCGAGGAATCCTTCCTGATTGGGGCTTGATAAGGATCATATGCTTTACTATTGAACATCAAGAGCGTATTTCTCTCAAAAGAGGCACAAAGCGATGGCAAAGATAAAGAGCACCCTTGATCTGGTCATGGAGAGGACAAAGAATCTGAGCATGACCGATGCGGACAAAGAAAAACTGCGTACAAAAGAGGGGACTGACAAGGCACATGCCTGGATCCAGCGATACATTGACGGAAAGATCGATGCCGGTGAGATGCGAAAAAACATGGATGCAGCCATAGAGAAACTCCCCGAGATCAGAGATATCCTTAAACGGGAACTTGTCCGCCATATCCAGCCAGGGCGCGATAATAGCGCAGTCATAAAAGCCCTGGAGAGAGTGTTTGGCATAAATCCAGGACCTGTCGAAGAATTGATCACGGCCAGTCAGACACAGCTGATCACGAGAAAGCAGCACCACCTTACCCAGCTCCTTTCAGACCTGAAGCAGGGTGGTGTTTACGGCACAGCGGTCGTGCCGAATATTAATAAGAGCAGTCAGTGGCAGGAGTCTGTCCTGCAGGCGAGAGAGAATCTTGGCCGGGAAATCATCCGGTTTATAGATACTGGAACCAGTAGTCTTTGACCACCTTGAAATTTTCCCGAACAGCAGCCCTGCCTGAGACTATGCCTCCGTGGCCTGTCAGGAGATACTCCACGTCGAGCTCCATGATCTTCTTTATGCTCTCCTTGAGCTGTCTGCCGCTTCCTCCCGGCAGATCCGTTCTGCCGATACCCTGCTGAAAGACCACATCGCCTGTAAAGAGCACCTTGTTGGCTTTCCAGTACAGGCAGATGGAACCGGGTGTATGTCCAGGCGCTTCGATCACCTCGAAGAGTTCATTGCCGATGGTGAGATCTCCCTGTTCGAGGAAGAAGTCGGGTTCGGGGATTTTATAGTAGCTTCCTGCAAGTTTGAGGATATACTGATATTCTCTCTGATGAATGGTAAACCTGGTAGGACTTGTAAAAGCCGTTACCGCTTCGAGATGATCGGGATGTCCGTGTGTTGCAAGCACGATATCGATCTTGTCCGGCGAGATATTCAATGATGCAAGACCCTTGCGCACATGTTCGAAGAGGTGTTTATGTCCCGGGTCTATCAGGATCTTCATCCCTGAGTCTATGAGATAGGAATTACAGTTGTTCTGGGCGTAGTCCTGCCAGATGAAGGCGTACAGGCCGTCAAACACTTTTATCATCATATCGTGCCCCTTTCCTGTCAGCTGTGATCGATCTTGAGCGTATCAGATGCATCAGCACTGATCCTGCTTCTTTGTGGGTACTGAAGATATCGTCATGGGTGAACTTTTGCAAAGCTACCCTTCCACATCCCCTTTCAGTCCTATGTCCTGCGCAACCTCGCGCATGCCCATTATGGTGTCTTCGATGAGCTCGGATACCTCTATCCCGAGCATCTCGGCACCTTTAGTGATGATGGAACGGTCTACACCAGCGGCGAAAGCAGGCGATTTCCATTTCTTCTTCACCGATTTGACCGTGAGGTCCAGCACGCTCTTTGATGGTCTCACCATGGCGCTCGCAGCAACCAGACCGGTGAGTTCATCGATAGTGTACAGGGTCATCTCCAGCCTGGTTTCAGGCTTGACATCCGAGCAGATGCCCCAGCCGTGTGATACGACAGCCCGGATATACTCTTGCGGCCACTCATGCTTCTCCAGGATCTCACGGGTTTTGGTACAGTGCTCCTGCGGAAACTGCTCATAATCGAGATCATGGATCAGGCCGATGACACCCCACATGTCCTCGTTCTCGCCATATTTCCGTGCAATGTAGCGCATCACAGCCTCGACAGAATATGCATGTTTGCGCAGATTGTCTGTCTCGTTATACTCATGCAGGAGTTCCAGTGCTTCTTCGCGAGTGGGAACATGGTCCGCCATAAGTGCCTCCTTGAATAGTTTTTTAAAGTATCATTATTTTCTACCACTGAGGCAAGTCTTTATTTCGATTCAAGTCATCCTCTTGTAAGCCACAACCTGCTACATGGAAAGGGGATTGCGGCATAGATGTTTCGGTTCGATGGAGAAGTCCGGTTTGTAAAAGGAACGCGCCCGGGTCTGATGAATTGGTGGGGGATACGCGGGGATCATGTTCGTAATAATATCAAGCATAATTGCTCCAATGGTATATGCTCAGTGGAGTCTGCCTGATTATGGATTGAGAACAGTGCAATGGAGCGATTCTATGCCTTGACCACAAGGCAATCTTCACTGAGCAACTGTTACCTTCTTTACACAGTTTCTCTATCAAAAGAGAAAAAAATTACCACAAGACCGCTTACTGATATGGGACAAGTAGAGGAAAAAAACGCATAACAAACAGAAATTACAATCAAAAAACAGAATGATATGATATGGCATGGCTTTTGAATAATAATAACGTGGTTGCTTAATAAACTTGGCACCAAAGACGTATCAGCTACGATATATCAACTACGATATATCAACGAAGAAGAGGAAAGAGACATGAAAGCACCAATTTTTGGGGTTACAGTTATAATAGGTATCGTAGCTGTAACCCTCTTTTTTATGGTGGCTCAGGAATCTCAGGCAAGGCCTGCTCTGGCTGATACTCCGTACCATTTATATAAGTTGCAGTATTCATATAACAACAGGGTCTGGCATGACCTCATCAAGATCGAGAACGGGAACCTCTCAGAGAACATGAAATATCTCCGCAGGCAGGGGGAATTCCCGTATCTTCGTTATTGGTATTCATACATAGACGAAGAGGGGATAAAACGGGTCCAGTATATCCCCCTTACAGTGGGTGGTAAAACGTAAACCCCCACTTCGGCATCACGGAAACATTTCGTAATTATATTGTGTTGGTTTTGAAGTTACGGAGGGCTTTTACATTGGCCGGAAATAGGTACGAAAGAGATAAGACTCCCTCTATATAATGATATCCTATTCCTCCTCAGGCCGCAGCCTTAGATGGAATACAAGGTTGCGGCCTGATCCCTCTCAAGCCTTTTTCGTGCCTGAATTCATAAAAATAACCGGCGAAAACATTTCTCCGGGTGAGTCCACTCTTTGCCGGAGGTTGCATTCATGATTGATTGCATCTCATATCACGAGAGCATACTTCAGGTTTTTCAAATGCTCCAAAAATCACGGTTGAGACTCATATATGGGATAATCACTTGCTATAATATATGAGACTCATTCTTCCTACTCGATTACCTCGACCCTCAGCCCGAACTTGGAGAGTGCCTCGCACTTGTCCTTTTTAATGACAATGGGATTTTCATAGCGAAAACCGATATCATCATCCGGACAGGCATACTGCATCGCACAGATGAGCACCTCATTTTCCTGATAGGTATGTTCAGGGTCGGTCCAGAACGGGAAGGGGCCTTCATTGACCCCGATCCTCCATTCGTCGCCGAGCATTCCTATGCCGTGTTCGAATCCGGGGACCATGTATTCGGCAAAACCTCGTTCTTCCGCAAAATCCATCATCTGCTCTGCGAGACTCACTGGTGAAATGCCTGCCTTGTAGGTCTTCAGGGTGAGAGACACGATATCGATAAAATTGTTGGCATGCCAGAGCTGCCGGTCTGTAGCGGACCCGATCAGGTAGTTGTGGGCATGATCACCCAGTGCAAGTTTGAACATGGCATGTATATCCACCATCAGGGGCTCGCCGTATCGGAGTTCCCGGGTGCTTGCGGGTGTGCAGGCCCCTCCTGCAAGACCGGTGCGGTAGCCGCTTGCAATCTCATTACCGCCGGTGAAAGACCACTCCCAGACACTTCCGGCCCTTCTCATGGCCAAAGCTGCAATCCCCGCGATCTCTGTCTCGGTCATTCCTTTCCATCCGCCGTTTGAAATGGCCTCTTTTACCGCCTTGTGCCCTTCGTCAACGATCCGTGATGCCTCGCGAAAACGATTGATTGTCCCTTCGTCTTTGATAAGTGAGAGTTTATCTATGATATGGTGAGCGTTCACGAGCTGAGAACCTGACAGGGCTGCCTTGAAATGTTCATATTCAAACAGGGTGATGTTCCCCTCAGGGAGGTAGTTCGACATCCCGCTCTCATATCCGATGCGCCCGGATTTCACTCCGAGATCGTCTTTTATGAAATCCGAGATCAGTGCGATCTGGTCCATACCACCCAGCGGTGCATATCCAAGCACATGATCCTCATCGAGCCATGAGTCGTCTGCAACGCGTGCCGCATCGATGACAAAGGTGAATACGGTAGGGGTGCCCTCTGCAGGGATGACGATATAGCTTCTCCATGGACAGAATGCATCGGCGACCCAGGACATTGTCCTCAGGCGCGATCCGAGATAGCAGTCGATGTTCTCCTTGGCCATCTGTTTCTGGATCTGCGCAACCCGTGACGGGAAGTCTATGAAATAGGGATCGTTATTTAGCATCTCAGTCATGATCCTGCCTCCTTCAGTAGATTGTCGGGATCTGTGCCATGATGTGGTTGAGCCGGTCAGCAAGCGATGCAAGCTTCAGCGCCTTGACCATGTTGCCTTTCAGCCTGAGTTTTCCGCTCATGAGTGCCCTGTGTGACTTGATGGTCCCCTGGGTGATCTGTGCAAAGAGGTCGTAATTGCCCGTTATGGTAAATTCGGCCTGCGGGGGATCGCCTTCATCCACGAGAACCTCGGTTATGGCACCTTCTTCGCACTTGAAGTAGAGATATCGGTCTTTTCCCTGCGGGCAGTTGGTATAGTTGAATGCCACCGAGGTGGTGATGAACTTCATCTTTTCCGGACTGAGCTCTGATTTCAGGCGCTTTTCCACCTCGTCACGCCACTGAGAACTTAAATATTCGACTTTTTCCGTCATGGTATCCCTCCATACATTTGAAAGATTTTTTCACTGAAGCCCATTTTCTGGGTGTGCGTCATGATGTTGAATCATCGTATCATCATGTAACATGAAACGTATAGTGAAACAATGAAATAATGAACAAATAATTTAATCGTTCATTATTGCCTGCATATCTCCTCTATTGAGACAATGAGGTTCGGCAGAATTGATATCCTTGGTCTGATTCTCGCGACGTGCTCGACTGCCCTGCCGAACTCGAAGCCCAGCTTGCTGCATAAATATGCGATAACAACCGATGGCGATCTCCCGATGCCTTCATTACAGAAGACAAGGACGGAGTGGCCACGCATTAGCGCACTGTGAATCCAGTTAGTGGCTTCCCTCAACTGATCTGTCGGAATAGGCTTCATGTCTACAATGGGGACCTTGTGGTAGGGTAGACGCGGTATCCTGATATCTCTCTCGGCGGCAACGCACAGCAATGCGGAGATTTTTTCATGTGGAGCAAGTGCCTCGTCGTACTCACCGATTGCGAGATTCTCCAGGATAAAGTCCATGGTCACCCCGTATGGCATAACCATAGCAGGATCGAGGGGAAAGTCAATGCAACTGCCTGAGTCTGCGTTACGGTTAACCTCTTATCCACGACATTAGTATAATTACCTTATGCCATTTTTTCTGCCACCCAGGTGAGGAAGGAACGCTCATCGTTTAAGGTCGAAGAGTACCTGTCCATATAATAGTGTCCCGGCCAGATCTTTGTTTCCCCAGGCAGGTTCAGGATCTTCCCGATGCTTTCTCTCAACTGGGCTGCACTCCCTCCGGGTATATCCGTGCGTCCGATATTCCCCACGAATATGGTATCCCCGCAGATAAGGTTTCCACTCCAGTACAGGCAGATGGATCCTGGGGAGTGACCCGGTGTATGGAGGACCTCGATCGATGTGTCTCCCAGGGTAATCTGTGCCCCGTCGATCAGGTCAAAGGAGATCTTGGGTGGGATCTTTGCGGTAAATACCGTGGACAGGGTGGAGTGAACAGCACGCATGACAAAACCGCTGTCGCCAGGATGTGCCCTGATGGGGACCTTTCCTGCAAAAAGGTGGTTTCCCATGGTATGGTCCGGATGGAGGTGTGTGTTGATGACTGCCTTGATATCCATTGAATCGGTACGGATATGTTTATTGATTCCGGCGCCCGGATCGATCACGAGGCACTCTGTGGACTGCGGATCCTGGATGATATAGCTGAGCAGGGCAAATGACGGTGTTGCTATCTGGTTGACTTTCAGCATGTCTGCAGGTCCCTTACACCCGTTTTGTACTGATGATCTTGTTGAACAGAGGGAACAAAAGCGTTGCGAGAACGACGCTGCCGGATGCCTGAAGGATGTTTGCCGGTACCTCTGCAAGGGCCGCCTTCTGATCGTACATGATGGTCTCGGCGATAAAGTAACCCAGCACCATCCAGGCTGTCGCTATGATAAAACAGAGGACAAGCGGCAGGGATATCCGGTCTTTCCGAACGCGCAGGAGTATGATCAGTCCGGCAACGAGGAGTGCCTCGATGCCTTTTATTATCAGTGTCCACAGTGCCCACTGGGGGTACCCGCCGAGTATGTCGGCGAGTGCCGATCCGATCCCTCCGGCAATAAATCCGCCCACAGGGCCGAAGAAGCTCGCTGAGAGCAGAACCATACTGTCGCCGAGATTCATGTAGCCTGTTGTCTGGGGGATGGGTACCCGTACAATCATGGTGGAGACGGCGACAAGTGCAATAAAGAGCCCAAGCAGGGCGAATTCACGCATATTCAAATCTTTCCCTCCATATAATTCAGTGCATTCTGTAATCTGGGTATTACCCTGTCTTTTCCAAGTGTCGATATAACCTCGAAGATCCCCGGTGACACGGTCTTGCCGGTCAGCGCGACTCTCATGGGCTGCGCCAGGATCTTGAATTTCATCTCAAATTCTTCAAGAAGAGCCTTGAGGGCATCTTCTATCTGGGCGTGATCGGAAAGGTCGATCGCATCGAGGCGTTCAATCAATGAGCGGAATATTTTGGCGAGCTCCGAACGGAAGAATTTCTCCTTGAGTTCCTCGGGTGCATCGTTTTCGGTAAAATAAAAGTCTCCAAACTCCACCATATCTGCAAGGGTTTTTGTCCGTTCTCTGACATCGATAACGACTTTTTCGATGTAGTCTTTATCCGGGATGTCGTAGCCTTTGCTCTCGATAAAATCCGGGAGAAGCCCGGCAAGTCGGGTCGCGTCTCCTGTCTTGATGTAGTGGTGGTTGAGCCACAAGAGTTTTTCCGGGTTGAAAACGGCAGCTGCCTTGCCCACGGTGTCGAAGTCAAAGAACCTGATCAACTCTTCCCGGGAAAAGATTTCCTGGTCGCCGTGGGACCAGGAGAGCCTGACCAGATAGTTGACCAGCGCCTCCGGAAGGTACCCCATCTCCTTGTATGCCGTCACGGATGTTGCGCCGTGTCTCTTGGACAGCCGTGTCTTGTCGGAGCCGAGGATCATGGGAACATGAGCAAAGAGCGGGAGATCAAAGCCGAGTGCCTCGTAGATCTTCAACTGCCGCGGGGTGTTGTTGACATGGTCATCCCCCCTGATGATATGGGTGATATTCATGGTGGCGTCATCGATTACGACGGTGAGGTTGTATGTCGGCATGCCATCGGATCGCAGGAGCACGAGATCGTCGAGTTCCGCATTGTCAACGGATATCCTGCCCTTGATCATGTCGTCAAAAGAGGTGACCCCCGTGGACGGCATGGCAAACCTGACAACCCTTCCCGGACCCGGGCCGAGGCCCTTGCTCTTGCAGGTCCCGTCATACTTGGGCTTGGCACCTTTTTCCAGTGCGAGCTTTCTCTTGGTTTCAAGCTCCTCGGGGGTGCACTCGCACCAGTAGGCCTTGCCCTCTTCAACGAGTTTGTCTACATATGAGCGGTAGATGTCGAGTCGCTCGGACTGGTAGAAGGGTCCCTCATCCCAGTCGAGGCCAAGCCATTCCATTGCCTCCAAGATCTGTCTGCTCGATTCGTCGGTGGATCGCTGTGCATCGGTGTCTTCCACCCTCAGGATGAATTTGCCCCCTGTATGCCGTGCATAGAGCCAGGAGAACAGGGCTGTCCGTGCACCGCCGATGTGGAGGTATCCTGTGGGTGATGGGGCAAACCGCGTTCTGATTGTATCTGACATATTAACCTCGTACTTTCGATTTGATATAGTTGAGCAGGCCGCCCTGTTTCAGGATATCCCGTTCCCGCTGTGAAAGGGTTATCGTACAGTTCAGGTCCTTGCCCGTCAGTGCATTACTGGCCTTGAGGGGTGCGTCGCCGTCAATGGCTGCGAGGATATTTTCAAGGACGATTCGAGCCCCGCCTTCAACGTCAGCATAGGATTCTTCATCCAGGGTGATGGGAATGATGCCGAAGTTGATGAGGTTCGAGCGGTGGATCCTGGCAAACGACTGTGCAAAGACCGCTTTGATGCCCAGATACATGGGGGCAAGTGCAGCATGCTCTCTGGATGATCCCTGGCCGTAGTTTTCCCTGGCAAGAATGCAGCCGGTCCCGGCATCTTTTGCATGGAGAGAGAAATCCGGATCAATGCCGGAGAATACATATGCCGAGATGGCCTCGATGTTTGACCGCAGCGGCAGAATCTTGGACCCGGCAGGCATGATGTCATCGGTGGTGATATTATCTTCGAGTTTGAGCAGGACCTTGAGATCCAAGGTGTCTTCCATGATGCCCCTCTTGGGCAGCGGTTTTATGTTCGGGCCGCGGACTATCTCCACAGAGGTCGGGTCATCTGCAGGGGGCAGGATCATGGTGTCGTCGATGAGGAATGTGCCGGGCAGGGTGATCTCGGGGTAGTCTCCGAGTTCACGCGGGTCGGTAAAACAGCCTGTCAGTGCGCATGCAACAGCAACCTCGGGCGAGGTGAGATAGACCTCTGCACTCTTTGTCCCTGACCTGCCTTTGAAATTGCGGTTGAAGGTTCTCACCGAGACAGCATTCGTCCTCGGCGACTGGCCCATGCCGATACAGGGCCCGCATGCACTCTCCAGTATCCTGGCTCCGGAAGAAATGATATCCGTGAGAGCACCGTTTTGTGCCAGCATGGCAAGCACCTGTTTCGAACCGGGTGCGATACCGAAACTTGTATCCGGGTGTACCTTTTTCCCCTTGAGTACGGCAGCCACCATCATGAGGTCTTTCAGGGACGAGTTCGTGCACGATCCTATGAGGACCTGATCAACGGCTTTGCCGGCGAGTTCCCTGATGGGAACAATGTTGTCCGGGCTGTGGGGGCAGGCAGCCATGGGCTCGATTTTCGAAAGATCGATCTCGATGACCTCGTCATATACGGCGCCGTCGTCCGGTCCCAGAGGCTTCCAGACATCTTGCCGTTCCTGAGCCTTAAGGAATTCCCTTGTCACCTCGTCGCTGGGGAATATGGACGTGGTGGCTCCGAGTTCGGCACCCATGTTGGTAATGGTCGCACGCTCAGGGACACTCAGCGTCTTTACGCCGTCTCCGGTATATTCGAATATCCTGCCGACTCCTCCCTTAACCGAGACCTGTCTCAATACTTCGAGGATGATATCTTTTGCGCTTACCCAGGGATTCAGCCGGGATTTCAGGATGACGCCGACAACCTTCGGCTTCGGTATATTAAAGGGCATGCCTGCCATGGCAGCCGCCACATCGAGCCCTCCCGCACCGATGGCAAGCATCCCGATACCCCCGCCGGTGGGCGTGTGACTGTCGGAGCCGAGCAGCGTTTTACCCGGGACGCCGAACCGCTCGAGGTGTACCTGGTGACAGATACCATTGCCCGGTCTGGAAAAGTAGATGCCGTATTTGCTGGCAATATCCTGGAGGAATTTGTGATCATCGGCATTTTCAAAACCCGACTGGAGCGTGTTGTGGTCTACATAACTCACAGACAGTTCGGTCTGTACCTTCTCGATCCCGATTGCCTCGAACTCCAGATACGCCATGGTGCCGGTGGCATCCTGCGTGAGTGTCTGATCTATTCTTAATGCATATTCTGTGGGTGTCTCTTCCACGATATGTTCATCGATAATCTTTTGTGTGAGTGTACTGGCCATTTGATCTCCCTTTCGATTGTGTCCCCTATGTCTAATGTATCTTCACCATGGTAGTCAATAGCCCCCGTAGTATGGAAAGCAATGTATGCCAAAGGGACACACTAATAACTGAGTAGTATGCATACTATATTATGAGGCAGACATGCATCTGTAAATGTCGCAGGGGGGTAATGCCGCTATTCCTCATAGTGTATGTGCTGCAATCTATCTTTGTATAATAATCCTGTGCTGGATAAAAACGTCAGATACGATGCAGCCTTAAGAATACTTTTAGAGGGTATATGGTTTCTCCTCTCCCCGGTACCCGGAGCATCGATATTTCCCTGGAGAACTCAATACATTGAGGCAGATTACCACTCAGAAAAATTAAGGATTGGCCTTATTCTAGCCGATAACTTACCTGGATATGACAGAATACAAACGAACAGGGGGAGTTCATGGCAGATAAAAGACGCATGGGAGAGGTTTTGGTGGAACTCGGACTTATTGATGAGCACAGACTCAGACATGCGTTGGAGGTTTCCAAGAAAGAAAAGACAAAACTCGGTGAGACGCTCATTCGACTTGCCTACCTCACTGAAGATCAGGTCCTGGGTATCCTGAAGAACCTCACAGGGGTTCCGGTAATGGATATGTCGGACGGGATCGTAAAGAAAGAAGCACAGACTCTAATGCCCCCCGAACGCATGCACCAGCTGAATGTTGTCCCCCTGGAAGTAAAAGAAAAGCATGCGGTAATAGCCTTTGCAGATCCTCTCAACTATGTCACGGTGGAAAACGTGAAGTTTCTGATAAACAAGGATGTCACGCCGGTTCTTGCTTCCCAGGCCCAGATTGATGATGTCCTTTCTCACCTCGACATGCAGGGTTATGGGCTCAAAGGATTGAAGCTCTGCGATGTGAAGAGAAGTATCTCAACCGTAACAGTCCAGGAGATGAGTCCTTCGAATATCCTCAAACTTCTTGCCGGAGACGAATGTACGGACCTGCATATCTCGGTCGGGGCTGCCCCTGCAGTTCGTGCCGGGGGTGAATTCAAGCGGTATAACATGCCGATCATCACACCTGCGATCATGAAGGAATTCCTGAAAGAGGTGCTTCCCGATGATCAACGTGCTGTCCTCCAGGAAAAGAAAGAGGTGGAATATACCTATATGAAGCCCGGTGTAGGAAGGTACCGCATGAATGTATATTACCAGAATGGGGGTGAAATATCCCTTGCCGTAAAACGTCTGGTGGAAGATATCCCCACGGTGTCCTCTCTGGATATTCCGGATTCTCTCGTGAACCTCCTTGACAAAAGAGGACTGCTCATTGTGAGTTCTGCCAGGGGACAGGGAAAGGATACGACTATTGCGGCACTGGTGGATTATATCAACACGACAAAAAGCTGTAATATTATCACGTTCGAAGATCCCATCGAGTACATTCACCACCATAAGTTGTCCAATGTGAATCAACGGGAGTTGGGAAGAGATACCGATAAGGATCTCTCCGAGGTGTTTGATCATGTAATAAAGCTTGATCCTGACGTACTGGTAATCTCCAATATCAAGGACAAGTACATGATGGATACGGCCGTACTCGCTGCACAGAAAGGGATCCTTGTCATCGCCGGGCTGAATGCCATCGATGTATTCGGTGCGATTGAGCAAATGATTTCGACCCTTTCGGACGAGTACATGAAATCATTGTTTGCCCGGTGCCTGCTTTCGGCATTTGCACAACGCCTTATCTGGTCCAAGACGGCCAAGAAAAGGATCCTTCTGTGGGAGCAGCTTATCGCAACCCCGAGGATCCAGAAATATATCACCGATGACAAACTGTACTACATTAAAGGTCAGGCACCCGCACTGAGGGATGAATATTTCCCCCTGGAAAAAAGTTTTTCCAGGGCCATCAAAAAAGGTCTGCTCAAAGATGAAAATACCGCCCTTGAGTCTTGGATAAATCAGGATGTTTTAAGGGTGTATCTCGAGCGTTAATCAGGCGATTCATGCCCTCGTTGAAAAAAAACGAGGGCTCATTCAACGCAAATTTCTGCTTGCATAGCCCACCCCAATAGTGTATTAAATGAACCGTGATTCAGAATAATGCTCTGAATTCATA
>DAISYU010000021.1:0-38011 GCA_036825155.1 Thermodesulfobacteriota bacterium
TCTGATCAATCTTCCCCTTCTTTACGAGCTTCTCATAAATGCCCCGGGAAAGATAAATGGCCTTGTCAATGAATTGTTGTTCTATGTCCTTGATAAAACACTCGATCCCTATAGATGAAAGAAGGTGCGCGATAGAACCACCCATAGCGCCACCACCGATGACAGCGGCCCTTTTAATTTGCATGATACTGTCCTCCCGCTCTTCCTTTGCTACGCAACAAGTCCATTAAGAAAAGAGTTTCCAACCATAGTGGCCACTTCGTGAACATCGAATCTTTTTCTTCGGGCGGTAACGAGATACGTGGAGAGTTCATCCAGAGACCCGAAGATCACCCGTGCACAGATATCAGGCTTGAGATGATCCTTGAAAATGCCTTGTTCCTGCCCATGGCTGACGATGTCTGCAATAATGTTGAGATAGGCCAGAAAATGCTTGTTCTTGTATTCCCGCATAAATTTATTGGACTGCCTGAGCTCTACCTGGATAACCTCGGCCAGGGCTCTGTCAGATTCAACCATATTTAGATGATTGTCACAGAATTTGATGAGCTGTTCACGGGGATCATCTATGTCTTTGAGCTTTTCCTTAACGGTAGTTATGATTGCGTTGAGCTCTTCCTCAAAAAGGGAGATCAGGATATCGTCTTTATTTTTAAAATAGAGATAAATTGTACCGTCTGCAACATGTGCCTCTCGCGCAATTTCTGACACCTTGGAATTATAAAAGCCTTCCTGAGCAAATACTTGCTTGGCGGCATTTAAGATCATTCTATATTTTTCCTCACCTCTCATACGGACCCTTCCTTACTTTTTTACTGCCATATGAAAACGTAATAATAAATCCTGGATATATGATATGGTGGGGCTCCAGGGGGATACCCTGAAGCCCCTGTTACTTGCCCTAGCCGAGTTTCTTCCTGTTTTCTACGAGTTCATCCACAACTGACGGATCTGCCAGTGTAGAGGTGTCGCCGAAATCGGTAAAGTCACTTGCAGCAACCTTCCTCAATACGCGGCGCATGATCTTTCCTGACCTGGTCTTAGGAAGTCCGTCCGCCCACTGGATGAAATCAGGGGATGCGATCGGGCCGATCTCCTTACGTACATGCGCTACCAGTGCCTTGCGGATGTCATCTGACGGATCCACACCGGTGTTGAGGGTAACATAGGCGAATATGCCCTGGCCCTTGATGTTGTGCGGGAAACCGACAACAGCGGCCTCGGCAACATCCGGATGAGCTGTCAGTGCAGCCTCAACCTCGGCGGTGCTCATTCTGTGACCACTTACGTTGATAACGTCGTCAACACGGCCGGTGATCCGGTAATCGCCATCGGCATCCCTCTCGGCACCGTCGCCGGAGAAGTAGTAGCCGGGGAACTGGGAGAAGTAGTTGGCCTTCAAGAGAGCCTTATCGCCCCAGAGTCCTCTGAGCATGCCGGGCCATGCCATCTTGATGCACAGGGCGCCTCTGCCGGCTCCCTCAACCACCTTCTGCTCTTCATCGAGCAATGCCGGGATCACGCCGAAGAACGGAACCATGGCCTTTGCAGGTTTGATGTCAATTGCACCGGGCAACGGCAGAATCATGTGTCCGCCGGTCTCGGTCTGCCACCAGGTGTCTGAAATTGTACAGTGGCCGCCACCGATCTTATTGTAATACCACCACCATGCCTCTGGATTCAGCGGCTCGCCCACGGAACCCAGCACTCTCAAGGATGACAGGTCATGTTTGTCAACCCACTCGTCGCCTTCTTTTGCAATGGCGCGAATGGCTGTAGGTGCGGTGTAGAAGTTGTTGACGTTGTACTTTTCGACAACCGCCCAGAACCGGTCATAGCCGGGATAGCTGGGAACGCCTTCGAAGAGGATGCTGGAATGACCGTTCGTCAGGGGGCCGTACACAATGTAGCTGTGCCCGGTAACCCACCCGATGTCAGCCGTGCACCAGTAGGTATCTTCATCTCTCACGTCGAACGCGAGCTGCTGGGTCATGGAAGCATAGAGCAGGTAGCCGGCTGTGGTATGATATACACCCTTTGGTTTTCCGGTTGAACCGGAGGTATAGAGGATGAACAGAATATCTTCTGCATCCATCTGCTCGGGTTCGCAATACATCGGGGCCTCATCCATCAGTTCCTCATACCAGAGGTCCCTGCCCTCTTTCATGGGAACATCAAGACCGGTCCTCTTGACCACGATCTGCTTCTCGATGGTGGGACAGTCTTCGATGGCCTTGTCGGCATTGGCCTTCTGCGGAACTGCCTTTGCACCGCGATAGGTACCATCACAGGTTATACATAACTTTGCCCCACAGTCCTGAATACGGTCTCTGAGCGCATCGGAAGAGAAGCCGCCGAACACGATCGAGTGGATTGCGCCGATCCTGGTGCATGCCAGCATGGTGATGGCAAGCTCTGCAATCATGGGCAGATAGATGGAAACCCTGTCCCCCTTCTTGATCCCAAGCTTCTTGAGGACATTGGCGAACTTGTTGACCTCGCGGTACATGTCATAATAGGTGTACACCTTCCAGTCATTGGGGTCATTTCCCTCGAAGATAATAGCAGCCTTGTTCTTCTTGGTCTCGAGATGACGGTCAAGGCAATTGTAGCTCACATTGAGCTTTCCACCTTCGAAAAATTTAGCATAAATTTCGCCTTCGAATGAATAGTCCATAACCTTGTCATCATCAAAGTCTTTGAACCAGGAAAGTCTCTTTCTTGCCTCTTTTGCCCAGAAACCCTTGGGATCCTCGATGGATTCCTTGTACATCTTGTCGTACGCTTCCCTGCTCGGAATGTAAGATTTCTCTCTTACCCGGTCAGGGACGGGAAAAACCTTATCGTAAAAGTCTACTGCATCTGCCATGTAACGATTCCTCCTTTAACGTTTGATTGACACAATAACTCAATCTATATAGCCAAAGAAAGATAAATGGTCAAGGAAAAATGAATGATCATTCAGAATCAAACCATCCCCCACATTCTCCATCTTGTTCTTGCAGAGGAATGTGGTATAATCGTTTTTCATTACAGATCCATAAAGGAGTCCTGATGAAGAGAGCGGTTCTTTGTCTGTTGTTACCCTTCATAACTATAATGTTTTTTAGCTCATTTGCCTGTGCCGGGGAAGTACAGGTAAGCATCATCGGCGGGGACGATCTGACCTCACTCGCTCCCGGCATTAAACAGACCGTTACTGCACGATGTATTGCCAGGGGCGTGAATCTCGACGACCACCCCGGACTCAGCATCAGTATCCTGCAGATGGGTGACGCACTCTCGTTCGACGCCATTTTGGGGACTACTCCCCCCAACGCTTTCCACACCGACCTTACAGACAAATCTGCCCTTAGCTCTGCAATCGATGAGATGATCACAAAACTTTTTTTCACAACGCCGGCGGTTCAACAGCAACCACAGACGGTCCCTGCAGCTCCCCAGCAATCAGGGCAGACGCGTGAAGATATCAGGCTGCCCTTTATTGCAACATCACTCACTGTACTTGACGCAGGAATATATATAAGCGATGAAACAACCATATATATATTAAAGGATGCCCAAGTCGAACCGTGGTGGCAGGCTACAGGCAAGAACAGGATCTTCCGCATCTACACCCATAAAGACTCAATCATTGCCCTTGTAAAGCGGGGCAATATTTTTAACACCTACCAGATCAAAGGGGGAGAGATCCTTCAGCACTGGAACACTGCCGTGATACCCATCGGCACTTCCCTCGTTTCCTCACAGATCACGTCGGATACGGATATGCCAAACGGGATCAACAAGTGGGCAGAACTCTCAAAAGTAGCCGGTGATCTGCCCCTGCTCCCGGAAGGTGTGGACATCCCAACCGTCGCCCTTGGGGACATTCTACCTTCCCATCATGGCTTAGAGACGATCTCATTTAATCGATCCAACTATCTTACGATAAACAGCAGCGACAAAACCATATGGTCCTCCGAGACAGCCTTAAGCACCCTCCCCTTGTACCTGGAACAGGACATCTATGCCGACGACCCTCCTGTGAGATACTACATGAGGCCGAGAATCCTCGTACAGGACGGAGAGATCATTACCATTCAGAACGATAGGGGCATGTCAAAGATCTTCGGGAATGTAATCCTCTTTGACGGGGCTGACATCCTGGCATTCTCAGCTGAGAATTCAGATTTCGAGGACAGGTCCCTGACTCACATCAGAAAATACTTCTGTGCAGACATTGCTATACACGACAAGACGCTCATCGCTCTCGTCATTAAGAAAAAAGAAAGCGCTGTACGGTTTATCGATCTGTAAAAAGAGCCCTACATGGGCCAGAGACCCTTTTTGGACTTTTTCTCCGCGTCTTTTGACTTGGATTGTTTCTCGAGCTCATCCTCGAGATCCTTGTTCTTTACTGTCAGGTCTCTGCTGAAATCCGCACAATGTATGCCGGACCCCTTGTTGAACTTTTTTTTACAATCGCCTCTCCAGGCACATATCGGGCATAATGATCTATCTGTTGTCATATTACGTTCTATTAGAGCTCATTGATGAAAATGTCAATGATAAATGGAAAGTACATATACTGAGATATATAAAAAAACTGTTTGCCGACATGACTTTTGCCAGATCTTTCTGCCGAGATAATCCCAACATCTTGGGAAGAGACAGAATATACTTCGTGTTCCCTGTCCAACCAGGATGAGAAATAAACCTTTGCGAAAGACAGCTCCCAAGCACCTGCATTTTCACCGTTGAAATTTATGGTTGAATGACCATAATCATATTCCTGTTATGGTCGAGATGCCATATTTTCACAATCTGATCACTACGCTGCTATATTCTTTTTGACCCATCTTATCAACAAGTTATCAATCATATTACCACTCAGAGTCCATGGCACAATTTTCGCAGACTATCGTCTGGTAAGTTAGTAATACAATAAGATGGATAAGATATTTTTTAGTGAGGGTTTTCGAACAGGAGTCATCAACGCAGATACTACGCGGATGATTTTGCAGCGGATTCATCCGGAAGAGATACACCTCCACCAAAGTCTTATTGAACAGGAGTTGATCGCTAAAGGGGGAAATTTACTATGGACATAGCTTCACATGCAATTCATAAGTCATCAGAACCATCCTGTAATCTCTTTGAAGAGATTACAGCCCGGGCTCGCGCAGAGGGGAGGACCTATCTGTTTGAGCCCGAGTGCAAAAAACTTCTCGAAGACATCGGGATAGCCACCACCGGGTTTGCCGTAGCACAAACACCAGAAGACGCAGTCAGGATAAGTGATCAGATCGGCTATCCCGTTGTTTTAAAGATTGTCTCGGAAAATGTCGTACACAAATCGGATTCAGGCGGGGTAAAGCTCAACCTGAATAGTGCAAAAGAGGTGAGATCTGCCTGCGCCGATATGCTGGTGACCTTCAGCGATGTAACCGTCAGAGGCATCTCGGTACAGAAGATGGCACAGCCCGGGACAGAAGTTATTATCGGCGTGACCAGGGATCCTATCTTCGGCCCTGTTCTCATGTTCGGCCTGGGAGGCATCTTTGTGGAGGTAATGAAAGACGTTACCTTCAGGATCCTGCCTGTTGACGAGAAAGAAATCGACACCATGATCAGGGAGATTCAGGGCTATCCGCTCCTGAAGGGGTACAGAGGGCACAACGTTGACATCCGTTCGCTCAAGACACTCCTGCTGAAAGTATCAAAGCTTGTGATGGATCATCCCCATATCAGGGAACTCGATCTCAATCCGGTGATCTGCTATCCCGACGGCTACAGCGTCGTTGATGCACGGATCTTTGTAGACAGCAAGGTTACTTCGATGATCACCCCGGCCAAGACAGCCGACCTGCATGATTTCTTCTACCCCAAGAGCATTGCCATGATCGGTGCATCCGATACCAAGGGAAAACTCGGGTGGAATGTTTTCCACAACCTCATCAGCCGCGACTGCAACGCCAGGATTTATCCCATAAATCCGAAATGCGACGTAATCCAGGGGGTAAAGGCATATAAGAGTCTTGCAGAGATCGATGATGACATCGATGTAGCAATTGTCCTGGTACCTGCATCCGCCACGGTATCGGCTGTCGAGGAATGTTGCAGATACGGCGTCAGGTATATTGTCATCGAGAGTGCGGGATTTGCTGAACTGGGAGAAGAAGGCAAACGGGCCCAGGAGGAGATGAAGAGTGTACTGAAAAAGTATGGTGCACGGGCATTGGGTCCCAACTGTTCCGGGGTTATCAACACACACCATAATATGAACCAGGCACTGGGTATTGTGACAGACCTGGGAAAAGGAAACGTGGGCCTCGTCGCCCAGGCCGGCGTCTACGCATCAGGGATTCTCTGGGGGCTTCGCCACGTCATGGATTTCGGTATTGTAGCAACCATCGGGAACAAACTGGACATAAACGAGACCGATATCCTGAACCATCTCGGAGATGACGACAATATCGACGTGATCTGCATGTACCTGGAAGATATCACGAGCGGGAGAAAGTTCGTCGAGGTGGCAAAAGAGGTGACCAGGAAAAAGCCCACCATTATCTTGAAGTCCGGGCGCACCGAGGCAGGCAAGAAAGCAGTCATGTCCCACACGGCATCCCTGGCAGGAGATGATACCATAAACGATATCGCATTCAGGCAGTCAGGTGTCATCAGGGCCCGGGATAATGACCATATGTTCGACCTCGCCCGTGCCTTTGCCAAGCAGCCGATCCCGCAGGGAGACGGTGTACTGGTCATCACCTACACCGGTTCTCTGGGGGTCGCAGCGACTGACACCATGTACCTTGGCGGCATGAGGCTCGGCGTGTTGGAACCCGAGCTTCAGAAACGGCTGAAGGAGATCCTGCCGGGCTATGTGCAGAGTTTGAATCCGGTCGACTATTCCTTCACCATGAATGCCCAGGAACTCAGGAAGACGATCGAGATCGGCGTCGAGAGCAAGGATATCGGAAGCTTCATCGTTGTTCTCCAGACAGAAATCTTAGACAGCTTCATCAAAGAGATGAAGGAGATCGACTACAAAGGCAAACCCATCATGACCTGTGTACCGTGCAAGGAATTTGCGATGGATGAAGTCATACGTTTCGAGAAACTCGGATTCCCGGTATATTCCACACCGGAAATGGCGGCTGAGGCGCTCAGCGTGATGTATCACTACAGCTGCATGAGAGACACCCAGTTTGCACGGGTAGAGCACAAAATGGCAAGTTAGCCAAAGGTACAGCATGAAAAACGCCCTACGAAAAGACTTTTTCTATGACCAGAGCGAAGCAGAAGAGGCATTGAGACCTATCAGGAGAGGGTCCAGAGTATTTATCGGTTCCGGCTGCGGCAAACCGCAACTGCTCGTGGACACCCTCATGAGTATGGCCCCAACGCTTGCCGATACTGAAATCATGCACATCATCACCGCCGGAAATGCACCATATACCGATCAGAGCTTTGCCCATTCCTTCCGGCACAATGCATTCTTCATCGGTGCGAACACGAGAAAGGCCATATGGGAAGGCAGGGCGGACTACACCCCGATATTTCTCTCGGAAATACCCATGATGTTCAGGACCGGCAGGATACATGTGGATACGGCATTAATCACCGTATCGCCCCCGGACAAATACGGCTATGTCAGTCTCGGGGTCTCGGTGGACGTTACCAAATCGGCTGCAGAGTGTGCGGATTATGTAGTGGCGGAGGTCAATCCGAATATGCCCCGCACATTGGGAGACAGCTTCCTTCACATATCTCAGATCGACGCATTTGTGGCCAGCAACGATCCAATCCCGGAATTCCCCATGAAAGATCCCGGACCGGTTGCAAAGAAAATCGGAAAATACGTTGCAGAGCTCATTGAAGACGGTTCTACCCTCCAACTGGGGTATGGAACAATCCCCAGCGCAGTAATGAAGTACCTCAAAGGCAAAAAAGATCTCGGCATCCACACCGAGGTCTTTATGGATCCACTTATCGATCTCATCAAGGAAGGCGTAATCACTTGCAGAAAAAAGAATCTTCATCCAGGCAAAATCATAGCGAGCTTCTGCATGGGGACAAAGAGGCTCTACCGGTTCATCGACAAAAACCCCATGTTTGAGTTTCATCCGGTGGAACATGTAAACGATCCTTTCACGATTGCACAAAATAACAAGATGATTTCCATTAACACGGCATTGAGTGTAGACCTGACCGGACAGGTCTGCTCCGATTCTCTTGGATCCCTCATCTACAGCGGCATTGGCGGTCAACTCGACTTTGTCCGCGGAGCAGCACGATCACGGGGAGGGAAATCCATTATCGCTATGCCTTCTACCGCCGAGGGTGGGACGAAATCAAGGATTGCGCCTTTCTTGGATGAGGGCAGCGGGGTCGTACTCACCCGCGGAGATGTCCATTATGTAGTCACCGAATACGGGATAGCCCATCTTCACGGCAAATCCATCAGGGAACGGGCCATGGAGCTCATCAGCGTAGCGCATCCTCATTTCAGAGAGGATCTCCTGCGACAGGCAAAACAAAAGTTTTATATCTATCAGGATCAACTGCTCCCGAAAGCCACCTTTTATCCTGAGCAGTATGAAACCTACTGGATGGACAAGGCCGGTCAGGAGATCTTTTTCAGACCGGTTAAACCTACTGACGAAAAAAAGGTCCAGGAGCTCATCTATTCCCTCACGGAACCTGATTTTTACAAGCGTTTCCTCCAGAAGGTCAAGATCTTCCCCCATGAGGCCGCGCAGAAATTCGTGAACGTCGACTATAAAAATTCCATGGCATTTGTAGGCATACGCGGCAGGAACAAGCATGGTGACAATGAAGAGATCATAGCCCTGGGCGAACTCTACCGGGATACATCCACGAATTTCTCGGAGGTGGGTTTTACCGTCCGGTCTGATCTCCAGCGCCGCGGAATAGGCAGCTTCCTGCTCTGGTACATGATCCGCTATGCACGGGAACAGGGGATATCCGGATTTACCGCAGAGGTACTCAAGGAAAACGATTCCATGATGAAACTGTTTAAAGGATGCGGGTATCCGGTCAGTGCATCGTTCGATTTTTCCGGGGCCTACGAGGTCGAGATCCCCTTTGAAACGGAGGAGTGATTCCTATCGTATGAACCGGCCGAGGGCCTGAACATAGCGTTTCGTCACACCCCGCTTTGCATTCAGTGCTTCCCTGGCACGCACTGCCATGTCACGGCTGTCATCCTGGTGACTTATGACCTTCACTACGGCTTCCCCCAGTTGAGCCGAGTCGGCAACTTCCAGCGTAGAATCCTGCACCACATCCATGGCCCAGAGGAAATTGTCCATGTGCGGCCCATGGATGGTGGGAACGCCCCATGCGACAGGCTCAAGGATGTTCTGTCCACCGAGTTCTTTAAGCGATCCTCCCACAAATGCCGCGTCTGCCGAGCCATAGAGGTCAAAAAGCTCGCCGAAGGTATCGACAAAGAGCAGGTCTATATCGGACGGCATCTGGCTTCTCAGCCCCCATCTGATATTTCTGCGATCGGCAAGTTCCTTCAAAAGAACGAGCATTGCCGGATGCCGCGGGGCCACGATACTGTAGAGCCCCTCTATACGCGATGCGGCATATGCGATTGCATCCATCACCTCTGTTTCCTCACCCTCCCTGATACTCCCTGCGATAAAGACCGCTCTGCCTTCGACTCCGAGCTGTTTTCTCATGGTGGCCCTTTTTCCCATATCCACATCTGAGACGTGATCGAACTTCAGGTTTCCAAGGACTTCCACCTTCTGAGCACCGAGGCCTGAAAACCGCTGAGCGTCACTGTCAGCCATGGCAAAGACCTGCACATTCTTGAGCACCTCTTTGATGACAGCCCTCACCTTCTCAAAGCGTGTATAGGATCGGTCCGTCATACGGGCATTCACGAACACCACCGGGATCCCGAGTCTTTCAGCTGCGAGAATCATGTTCGGCCAGAGCTCTGTTTCCACAATCATCAGGGCCTCGGGATGAAGATGCAGCATGTAGCGCCGCATCACCCATGACAGGTCAAAGGGAAAGGGGATAACCAGGTCAACCTCAGGGATCTTGGTCGCCACATCCCTGCCGGTGACGGTTACCGAACTCAGGCAGACAAACAGATTTTTTCGCCCCGCCTTGAGTTCTTTTATGAGGCCCCGGGCAGCCTTCACCTCCCCCACAGAGGCTGCGTGCACCCATACGATGGTGCCTTCATCGGGAAGAACAGGCAGCGTGAAGCCCAGCCTCCCCCTGATCGTTCCCCTGAAATTCGGATGCCTTGACATCAGCAGGGCTGCAGGCCAGATGAGGACAGTGCCGAGGACGCGGTAAAGGAAGATGATCAGACGTGCCACGTCTTTAAAAGCCTTTCTTTGTCCTGCGGTGTGTTTATCTCGAAGAACTCTCCGTGCGCCACGATGACCTTGATGGGTATGCCGTTTTCCAGCGCCCGTAGTTGCTCAAGGGATTCCGTCATCTCCAGCGGCGTCGGCTCCAGGCTCGTATACCGGCGCAGCGTTTCTATGCCGAAGCCATATATGCCGATGTGCTTGAGCATGGAGGCATGCCCCGGATTGCGGATAAACGGTATGGCTGAGCGGGAAAAGTACAGGGCAGTCCCGTTCAGGCTGCAGACAACCTTGACGGTATTCGGGTCGTGTATCTCGTCTTCGGCAAGGGCCGTGGCAATGGTTGCCATGGGGCATCCCTGCCTGAGCTGGTCCACAAGTTCCGAAACGGCAATGACATCGAGAACCACCTGATCCCCCTGGACGTTGACCACCCCGTCCACATCCATGTCGGAAACCGCCTGTGCAACCCGGTCGCTTCCCGACGGACATTCCGGTGAGGTCATAACCGTGCGCATACCAAAAGAGGAGGCAACATCGAAGATCTCCTGATTGTCCGTTGCCACGAGCACCTCGTCGATCTGTGTGCAGGCTGCCACCTGTTCATAAATCCTTGCAATCATGGGTTTTCCTGCGATGTCTGTCAGGGGTTTGCCGGGGAATCTGGTGGATCCGTAACGTGCGGGTATAACGGCGACGATCTTCATCTCAACTCAGATCCACACCGGCATCCAGGGCTTCAAGCGCCCTGAGATGTTCATCGTAGGCTGCCTTGTTGTAGAGAACCATACGAACGACCTCGATCTTCGTGTCTTTTTGAAGATACTCTCTGATTGCCTTTATCGCGACCTGTGCGGCAGCACCTGTCGGATAGCCGAAGATCCCCGTGCTCAGGGCCGGGAAAGAAACGGATCTCACCTGATTGACCTCTGCGACCTTCAGGGAATTGAGGTAACACGACCGCAAAAGCCGCGGATCATCGGGAGACCCCCGGTAAACCGGGCCCACGGTGTGGATCACATATTTATTTGGAAGCTCGTACGCTTTCGTGATCTTTGCTTCGCCGGTTTCGCATCCTCCGAGTTTTGAACATTCCTCCCACAGTCCGGGCCCGGCAGCACCATGTATGGCACCGGCCACCCCGCCGCCGGGGGCAAGCCTCGTGTTGGCTGCATTCACCACCGCATCGGTATCCTGCGCCGTGATGTCTCCCACGAGAAACTGGAGCTTTGCGTTGCCTACCTGTATCTCTTTCATATCCCTCTCCTGCCAAACATTCATTCTTTAAAAAAACAGGGCGTCTCAATGATCATGTTTCTATGTATACCCTAACTACCCATGATTGCAATCCCTTCCCTGTTCTGACACGGGAAGTTGTCCAAGTAAACTGCGTTTACGAGTTGACTTTTCCGGCCATTGTTTATACTCAAGCATAATGGAAACATATGGAGGCCAAGAATGAACATCAATGATCTGATCAACAAGATAAAGGCGAGAGAAGATTACAGCAAGGTCGGCATGATCCTGTGCCACAACGGCGTCGTCAGGGGCACCTCCCGCGACGGATCGCCGGTTTCAAAGGTCGATGTCAAGGCAGACCACAAAGCCATCGAGGCAGTCATTGCCAGGCAGAAGAAACGTCCCGGCATTATCGAGATCCTCTACGAGGTCAACGAAGGTGAGCTCAGCGTGGGCGACGATCTCCTTTCGATCGTTGTTGCAGGTGATATCAGGGACAATGTCATCCCGGTTCTCACCGACACGCTCAACGAGATCAAGGCGCTGGGGACAAAGAAAAAGGAATACGCCTGATATACGGCTCTCTTTGGATAGGGATCTTGCCGTCCAGGCAGGGAATTGTTGCCGACAGCATCCACATTCTCAGGATCGAAGACAGGACCAATCCAAATAGCGGTATCCTCAGCTGTGATACCTTTGAACCTTGATCGCAGCTGAAGAAGCCCATAAAGGACCAAAGAAGTCCGACCCGGGAACAGCGCGTGCCGCAACAGAAACCCGGGACCTTCAGCATAAGCCCTGAAGAGTGCTATATCTTTTTTTGGGCCTTGGCCTTGAGCTTGCGTAATTCAACGATCAGGTTGTCCTGATCGTACTTCCTGATGAGGTCGATCATGGCCTCCTCAAAGAAGTCGTTCAGATTCCTGTCGAGCAGGACAGCCAATGCCCTGAATTCGTTCAGGAGCGTATCACTCACCCGGGTATTGAACGCCACCTTTTTTGCCATATGCAAGCCTAATAGCATACTTGTTTAGTAGCTATCAATATTATTATCTATATTGTTTGTTTATCTTGCAATATATATTGCTGGCATTTTTTATCACCAATCTTCTGGTACCCCTGCCCCTGTCTGAAAAAAACTCTCCGGACAGGACAGACACAACCAGGTATGTATAAGTCAGGGCACATCATTTCCCTGTAAAATTAACAGGTCAGATTCCTTCAAATATTTCCGCCCGCAGTGCCCAATAATCTTGACTCGTGCCATCTCTTATGATAGCTCATCTACGTTGCACGGGGCCGTAGCTCAGTTGGGAGAGCGCTTGAATGGCATTCAAGAGGTCGAGGGTTCGATTCCCTTCGGCTCCATTGAGAAAAAGAGGTGGTCGCATCGCGGTCATCTCTTTTTTGCTTTCTAGGGGGAATCGAAGCGGAGCGAGCGCCGCCGGTGGCGGATGAGCGGACAGGACGTCAGCGGCAGCGAGCGCAGGGGAGCCTACGCAGGAGTGCTCAGGACGAGCACGACGTAGTAGGCGATTCCCTTCGGCTCCATTGAGAAAAAGAGGTGGTCGCATCGCGGTCATCTCTTTTTTGCTTTCTAGGGGGAATCGAAGCGGAGCGAGCGCCGCCGGTGGCGGATGAGCGGACAGGACGTCAGCGGCAGCGAGCGCAGGGGAGCCTACGCAGGAGTGCTCAGGACGAGCACGACGTAGTAGGCGATTCCCTTCGGCTCCACCATGCTTCACCTTTCAGGTTACACATGGCACGTTGACCATTCTGTGAATTCTCATCAAACCCAGAGAGGAACACCATCAGGCAATCAATCAGTCTTTCTCACTCTTGTCTGTTTCATCGTTCGTCTTCTCAGAGGCTTTCGTGGTATCCGGTGGTGTATCTTCCTGCGCAGGCTTTGCTCCGAGTTCGGCGGCCAGTCGCCGGGCCTCTTCCACTTTTGCCAATGCCTTTGCCACTTTTCTGGTGGCCAGCTCCTCCTGGTGCAGAGCTGCGGTCTTCTCCTCCTGGGCTCGCGCAATCTCCTCTTCATCCGCCCCGGACGAGATCAGTTCCTGGAGTCTCTGTGATTTTTCCTCAGTATATTTCGATGCATTGCCTGCCTCGTTACTGGCGGCATCAAATCTTTTCTGCTCCTTTTCTACTGCGTCGAGGGCAGCGGCAAGCTCTGCAACCTTTCCTTCTTCAGGACCGGATTCCAGGTCTATATCTTCCGCGGCCAGGCCCAGTGCCACAATGGGCAATCCAGAAAGCAGCTCTTCCACAGGATCCCCGAATGGGGTGAGCAGCTGATTTTCTCTGAGCCTGAACGGGAAGAACACCATGGATGCATCTGCAGATCTCCTGACCACCTCCCTGGTATCTGCATTGGGAACCACTTCAATCCTTGCGTCAATCCGTACTTCATCGAGCATACCTATAAGGCAGTCGAGTACCTCTTTTTCGGTTTGGGGAGGTGCACCGTTTCCGCTGAACTCCCTGCACGGGAGCCCCGATTGATTATCAGAATTCTCTCCGTGAGCCACCGCATACATCCTGATCCGGGCATCTCCCCACTCAAAAGAACGTGTCATGAGATAGGCGAGCAGGAGCATCAATCGGCTCGTGGCGTCCCCCCACCACCAGACATCGATACGACGTTTATTGGCAGAAAGACTGTCCAGGGCTGTCCACTCGTCTTCCTTGGAATCGAGCACGATGAGGTTGCAGCCCAGTCTGAACGCGGTTCGCAAATAGAGTCCGTAGCGTTTTTCCCGAATACCCAAGAAACCCTTTGAGCTCTGCTCGAACCAGTTGATGACGACTGTGTTCACCTTGACCGGACCGATACCGAATCCCTGCACCAGTGTCTGGATGGCATCCTGTGCATTGGGAGCCACCACCACGAGCGGAAATGCCGTGAGTTTATGGTCCTCGATGGTTTTTCTCAGTTTCGTCTCGGCCTCTTCCTTGAGTCTCAGCATCTTTACGCCCTGACCCTCCAGGATGCGTACCGCGGTTGTCATGCCGCTGCCTCCTTCGAGCCACGAAGAGAATTGAAGGAGATGCCGCCTCCTGTGGACATCATTGGAAAAGGCAAGCAGCTGAGGACGCCAATCGCGGGGATGTTCCGGTTCATGTGCCGCGGCAAGAAGGTGCTCCCTCACCTGCTGCAGATGAAACGACCGCCTGCTGTCAACCCACCTCTCGACGCCTTCTGCCTTCTTGATGTACTGATAGATTGCAAAGAGCATTGCCAGGGCCACCGCCCCGGCAGCTGCATTGATGGCGAACATTGCTGCCAGGCAGGCTACAGCGCCGAGCAGAGAGAGCCTGAGATCATACCAGCCAAACCGGGGACGGAACGACGGACTTGCTGCCCGCGCTTCAAAATAGGTGGCATAGTTGAGCAGGCCATACGATATGAGAAAGAACATGGACACCACCGGTGCGATGATATTCAGTTTTCCGAGCGTTATCGTGGCAAAGGCTATGGCAGCCGAAAGCAGAATCCCCCTCCTCGGATTGCCCGTTGGCCCGTATCCCTTGGCAAAGGGAACAAGGAAGGGGAATATCCTGTCTCCTGCCATGGACTGTAAAATGCGCGGGGCACCCATGAATGAGGCCATTGCAGAGGACAGGGTGGCAGCAATAACCCCGGCATCTATGAGGAAGCCGGAAAAGGCAACACGTCTCATGGCGGCGTAATCTCCTGTCAGGACATCCCGCGGCGCCGCCGCCGCCATGAACAGGGCCACAGCGAAGTAGATGATCATCGAGAGGCCTACGGCCAGGAATGTACCGGTGGGGAGGCTTTTCCCCGGGTCCTTGAGATCGCCCGACATGCTCACCCCCTGCGTAAATCCGGTGACTGCCGGAAAAAAGATTGCGAACAGTATCCAGAACCCCGAGGACGGAATAACGGCAAAATTCGTTTTCAACACTGCGCTGTCCCACTTCATGAGACCGCCAGCGAAGAACGATACAAGTGCTGCCGCAAGGATGACCATGACAACGTATTGAAACCGTGTCGCATAATCGGTACCAAGCCATGCGAGGACAAAAAGGACTGCAACAGCAAAAGCTGCAATGATCTGAGGCACATAAACACTGCTGGTTGCAAAGAACCCTGATACGACCTCACCGAAGCCTATGGCATAAAACGCGATGGAAACCGACTGGGCGATAAAGAGCACGGTACCTATGGCACCGCCGAATTCAACTCCCAGGGTGCGGGAGATGAGGTAGTAATCGCCTCCGCCTTTCACCCGGAAATTCGTGGCAATTGCGGACAGGGAGAACGTGGTGAGCACCGAGATGGAATTCGCCAGGGCAATGATGACAAACGCCCTCGCCAGGCCGGCACTCCCCACGACATAGCCGAGGCGCATGAAGAGGATAATCCCGAGAATGGTGAGTATACTCGGGGTAAATACCCCGGCAAAGGTACTCAGTGTCCCGGGTAAAGGTTCGTCCTTATGCTTCGCACCTGATACATGATCCTGCATATATGCTACCCCGATTCATATTTATTTCAGCCCTATCCGCACCCAGTCTCCATGTACAGTATGCATGCGCAGTTACTCACTTTCAATCAGAATCTTGCAATCAACCCACGGATAAGACACGGCATTCTTTTTTAAGATCCATCACCTGTCATATCCGTTCATGGCACTATCACGCACAATCACTGGTAGTATCTATCATAATCGCATTGGGAAAATAGACAAGAATACTTGACAATACCTCATTATTGTTTAATTTTCTTTGTAACAGTACTCATGCTCTTGTACGTGACAGGACTTAGTGAATGATAATGGGGGTACACGATGAAAATGCAATTTTTACAAAGCAAACAATCCCTGGCGCTCATCTGGCTGATCTTTTTTATCATGCGTTCCGTCCTTGGGTTCATCCATATACAGACTGCCAAAAAACACATGAAGCCCATCCGTTTCAGCTTCAGCGAAGCTACCGCAAAAAAGATCTCAGCCTCTGCACAGGGAGAACTGAACAGATTCATAGAAGAGGTAAACAAGTATATAGACAGATACAATAAGACCTCTGCACGGCAGCATGTCATTACCGCTCTGGGTTATTATGCGGCATCACTGACCGCCCTGTTCTCCATGTTCCTCGTACTGCGCTCCATTATATCGAAGAGTACCCGTTAATCCGCACCCCGATTTGTATCTGAACCAGCCGAATCTCCTGTGCAGGCGATGTATGTTTCCGATCCCGTGTCCTTTGTCCGGGGCACCGGTTTCTTTTGTTTCACGCTGTCAGGATAATCCTCGCATCTGCTGCAACGCACCGCTTTGCAGTACACATCACCGGATTCAGGTCGATGGAGGCAATCAGTCCCTCGAGTTCCATGACCAGTTCGGAAAACTCCCTGAGTGTCTGAATCAGTACGTCCATGGCGATAGGATCGGACCCCCGGTATCCCTCCAGCAGTTTATGGGCCGTAAGCGATGTGATCATGGAGGCGGCATCCTTCTCGTCAAGCGGGGCCATCTTTAGGCTCGTATCGCGATAGATCTCCACACCAACGCCCCCGATACCGAGCAGGACCATGGGTCCGAACTGCTCGTCCATCTTCGCACCGACAATGAGTTCGACCCCACCTGAGACCATTTCTTCCACCAGCATGCCGGAGAATCCCTCTATAGAGCTGAACCGGTCGAACGCACCAAAGAGTTTCTCATCAGAATCGATACCGACAACGACCCCTTTCACCTCGGACTTATGAATGACCTTCGGGGATACCACCTTGGCAACCACGGGGTAGCCGATCCCGGCGGCAAACAATGCCGCTTCATCATGGGTTCTTGCCAGAATATACCGGGGGACGTCAAAACCTGCGAGAGAAAACAGCCGTTTCGCATCTGGTTCCAGTACCCAGCCCCATTGTACAGACCCAGAGATAATATCCCTCATCTCGTTTGTCAGCATGGTTTGTTCCTCCTCAACGCAGTGGCCATGAGAACCGCCCCTTCAATTGATGGAGAAACCGGGGTGCCGTTGAGTTCAAAACCCTCGATAAGCATGTCATATTTCTCCACATGGGGTACGTAGGCAATAAACGGCTTGCCCAGCTGCCTGGAAATTGCACTCAATTTGGATCCAAGATCAGATGTGATCCCCGGCAGATACGGAAGCAGCAGGACAAGTACGCAGTCTATATCGTCCATGGCACTCAAAATAGATGCAGTGGTGACGAAATCTTCATCCAGACCGCTCCCGGTGAGATCGACCGGATTGTTTAACGAGGCAATGGGCTGAACGCTCGGGGAGAGGTTCTGTTTGATCCGGTCCTGTATGTCCTGCGGGATAGAGGGGATCATAAGCCCGTTCTTCCAGCAGGCATCTACCGCCATGGCACCATGCCCGCCGCTTCCGGTAACAATCCCTATCCCTCCCCCGATGGGTTTCTGGTATGCACTTAAGGATTCACAGAACGAGACCAGTTCCAGTTCATTGGCTGCCTCTACAATACCGTACTGTGCGAGCACTGCAGAAAAGCTCTCATAGTCCCCGGCCAATGATGCGGTATGGCTTGATACCGCCTTCTGCCCTATCGGGCTTTTGCCCGATTTCATGACAACAACCGGCTTCGGGCATTCTTGCGCCTCCAGGACGAACGCGCGGCCCTCATTCTTCCCAAAGCCCTCGACATAAAATGCTATGACCTGCGTCTTCGGATCCCGGGCAAAATACTTCAACAGGTCAAGTTCCTTTATTATCGCCTTGTTCCCGATACTCACGGCCCTGGAAAGGCCGATCCTCTCATCGGCAAACTTGATCATCTGGTCTACCAGAATGCCGCCACTCTGGCTGATGAATGCAACGTTGCCCGGATCAGGCTTCACCATCCTCTCTATGGGGAGGAAAAAGGTGTCCACCAGGTTGGGAACATAGATGCCCAGACAGTTCGGGCCGATGAAGGGAAACCCGGCCTGTTGCGCTCGCATGGCCAGGCGTTCCTGCAGATCGTTTCTCCCCACCTCTGCAAATCCGCCGGAGATTACGGCTGCTGACCTCACCCCCGCATCAATACACTCATCGAGAATATCCCCCACCAGCTCGGCCCTTGCAACGATTACTGCAAGATCAACAGTGTCCTCAATAGCCGTGATGCTCGTAAACACCTTCTCACCTGCCAGTACACCGCCTTTCGGATTGACTGCAAAGACCTTGACCGGATAGCGATGGTGATTCTTGCTGAAGATGACATTGGCCGGATGCCTGTCATTGGTTGAGGATACGCCGATAACAGCCACTGTCGCCGGTTCGAATAATGGATCGAGATTCATGAACTCCTCCCTCCACACTGTCTTCAAACAGCATATTGAACATTCGATATCCTATGGATAAAGATAATCCCTGATCACAAAAGGAGCAACAGCTGCTCCCTTCAGTCAGGTATCTCAGGGGGTGTTAAACAATGATCCGATGGGGGAATCTTGCCTGATGAGGGTGATCAGCACTGGAATACATCACACATTCTTTATATTCCACCCCCACCGGTTCATCTATGACTTCACCATGAGTGAGGGTAAGTGGCCCTGTCGATTCTTATGCAGCGTTTCTATCGTTCCTTTTCTCCAGGGGACTGTATGTGTTTTCAGTGGCGAGTGACGTCACATATGCCGGCCGCATGATCTTGTTCTGTATGATCTGTTCGATCCTGTGTGCAGACCATCCCACCACCCGTGCCATGGCAAAGATAGGGGTATAGAGTTCTTTGGGAATACCCATAAGTTTATAAATGAACCCCGAATAAAAATCGACATTCGGCGCAACATGCATCCCCTTGCGCTCAAAGAAGATCTCCTGTGCTGTTTCTGCAACGAGGTTGTATAATCTGTATTCGGCCAGGGCGCCTTTCATTTTCGCAAAATCTTCGGCCTTTGTCTTGAGCAGTACGGCACGCGGATCGGAAAGCGTGTAGACTGCGTGCCCGATCCCGTAGATCTTCCCTTTCCGGTCATGTGCATGTCCATCAAGAATCTTCTCAAGAAAATGTTTGACCTTGCCCCTGTCACTCCAGTCCCTGACATTTCTCTTGATGGTCTTCATCATATCCTTGACCGCCTCGTTTGCCCCGCCGTGAAGATGACCGCTCAGCGAGGCAAGACCTGAACATATGGCCATGTAGGTGTTGGCGCCGCTTGAGGAAACCGCACGCACCGTAAACGTCGAGTTGTTTCCGCCGCCATGCTCGGCATGCAGCATGAGGGCAAGATCAAAGAGCTGTGCCTCAATCTGTTCCGGCCGTCTGCCTTTGAGCATGTAGAGAAAATTCTCCGCAGTGGACAACTCTGGTTCGGGCCGCAGGATCCTCAGGCTTGATCCCTGACGGTACTTCATGACATTGAAATTATAGGCAACGATCGTGGGAAATTTTGCTATGAGGTTAATACACCTGTTCGTTTCGTTCCTTAAGTCAGTGGATGCGGGGCTCCGGTCGCATCGGCTCAGATGGGAAATGACCGAATGGAGGGCATACATCTGGTTCTCATTCTGTGCTTCCTGCATCAGGATACTTCTCTCGAGTTTTGTCAGTGCCCGCCGTTTCACCAGCATCGCGCTGAACCGCTCGAGGTCGTCCGAGTTCGGCAATTCGCCTGTGAGCAGGAGATATGCTGTTTCATCAAACCCGAATCTGCCTTCGGCATGGATATTCCGGATAAGGGTCGGCACATCATAGCCGCAATACAAAAGCCTTCCGTGTATAGGCCTGACAATCTCTTTTTTCCCATCCTCACCGGGAACCTTGTCATATCCGAGAACAAGGCCTTTCGAGGTGATCCCGACAACAACACCCGTGCCGTCGGCATTCCTCAGCCCCATCTTGACGTCTTTTTCTATAATCAGTTCCGGTGATACCTGATCATGATAATTTTCAAGCTCTTCAATCTTAAGCAGTATTTCTTCCATGCAATCCTCTCAATACTCTCAATACTCTATTTCGACTCGGTCACAACAGATGGTGTCACTACGATCATCCATTAGTGCAAGGCCAATATATAATCATAGCAGGTTTTTAAGACATTGCTCAAGAAAATGTTTTAATTTTTGCCAATCAGCTCGTAACATCAATATGTTATATCCTGTTTTCGTATTGAATATACTGATTTTCCCGGGTATCGGCCTGCAGTTTTGATATGCAGGAGCATTGTTCGGCCGGCAACAGGCATCACAACATGTTCGAGCACCTATCCCTGGCTCTTTCCCTCAGCGCGCAGCAACGGGATGACGGTCAGGATATTCTCGATCAGGCCGGACACGATAACAACATCTCCCGGGTGGAGTATATCTTCGCCTCCTGGATTCAGGATCGTGTCTTCCTCCCGGCGTATAGCCAGGATGCTCACATGGTAGCGTTTCCTCATTTCGATCTCTGTGAGTGTTTTACCCTCCAGAGAGCAGCCCTCATTGACCCGCAGGGTGACCACCTTGAATTCCGGCAGTTCCTTTTCGAGCCGGTAGATAGCGGTCGCCTCGCCTGAGAGGCCGCGAAAGGTCTTGTATCCGTCGGCACGCAGTTCGCTGATGTAGCGCTCGATATCATCACGCGGAATAAGGTATTCCGAAAGCGCCCGGGAGAAGATCTCGATCGACGTCTCGAATTCTTCGGGTATAACCTCATCTGCTCCGAGCTCATACAACGGGGACACCTCGGACACGAATCGTGTCCTGGCTATGATATGCAGCGTGGGATTCATTTCCCTGAGTACTGTGGTGATTCGCCGTGTGGCTGCGGCATCAGGTATGGCGATTACCGCAACCTTCGCATGCTCCACGTCCACATGCTTCAGCACGGCCTCCTGTGTTGCATCGCCATAGTAAATCGGTTCCCCCTGAGAGCGCTCCTTTCGCACAGTCTCGGGGTTTATTTCCAAGATTACATAGGGTACCGAGGCCATCTTTGCAGCCCGGGATACATTCCTGCCGTTTACCCCGAATCCGATTACCAGGAGATGATCTATCAGTGTTTCTCTCTTCTGAAGCTGCAGGGGCGTATCAAGCGGCTGAAACCTGCTTTTTACTATCCAGGGAAACGGGAGTCGCACGGAAAGATCTGCCAGGCCAGAGGAAAAATTCAGGATAAACGGCGTCGCAGCCATGGTGATCAGGGATACATTGAGGAAAATCTGGTATGCTGTCCGGTCCATGAGGTTATACGCCATTCCTGTCTTGCTGAGAATAAAGGAGAATTCCCCGATCTGCGCCAGGGCGAGGCCCACAAGAACCGCGATACGCAAAGGATACCCCAGGATAAGGGTTGCCAGTCCGCCGGTTGTGGCCTTGAGCACAGTGACACCGATGGCAAGAGAAAGGATCAGCCAGATGTTTTCAAGGAGGAATGTGACATCCAGAAGCATGCCGATGGATATGAAGAAGAAACTCACAAAGATATCCCGAAACGGGAGTATTCTCCCGAGGGCCTCATGAGAATACTCTGATTCCGAGATGATCAGGCCTGCCAGGAATGCCCCCAGGGCCAAGGATAGACCCAGTTCAGAGGTCAGCCATGCAACCCCGAGGCATATCATGACAATACTCAGAAGGAAGAGTTCCCGGCTGCGGGTTTTTGCGATCTGATAGAGCAGCCTCGGGACGATCCACTTGTAGCTCAGATACACAAAACCCATCAGAGAAACACCTTTCCCGACAATGGATACCAGCTCAGCAGGGGTTCCCCCCTGGACCCCGGCAATAAACGGAACTACGACCATCATGGGAACAACGACGAGGTCCTGAAAGATCAGGACAGCCACGGTGTTTCTCCCGTGCGGACTTGTTATCTCAGCCCGTTCGTCGAGCAGTTTGAGCACAATGGCGGTGGAGCTCAGCGAGACGAGGAACCCAATGAATACCGATTCGTTCCAGCCAAGGCCGCCGAATCGTGAAAACCCATAGGTTGCTGCCAGGGTGATCCCCACCTGCAGAGAACCGCCCAGGAGCACTGACCTCTTGAGCTGCAGGAGGTTTTTCAGGGAAAACTCGATGCCGATGGTAAACAGCAGGAGGACAACACCCAGATCAGAGAGATATTCCACCTCACCGCCTGCACCGATAAGCCCAAGCCCATGTGGTCCTGCAAGTATTCCGGTGAGGATAAAGCCGATAATGGACGGTACGCGAATACGGAGAAACAGAAATATGACCGTGATGGAAAGGCCGAAAACAATGATCAGATCGCCAAGTAATTGTGTTTCCATTGTATGCACCTAAACCTACCACCGAGGCATCGGATATTCAAGGCAATTCCAAAAAATTGTCCTGGTTCCCAGCCACGAAGGCCGTTGCCCTGAAGCTTCTCATCTGCTCCTGATTCATGAGATATCGCATTGAACCGAACCACTCGCCCTAAAATGTATACCCCACCGAAAAATGGAATCGGCCCGGGCTTTCCCCGTGTTTCCTGTCCAGCTTATGCCCGTAGAGGACCCCTATGGGGCCGATGGGGGTGAGATACCTGAGGCCCAGCCCGATGGACGAGCGGAAATCATCGGACCCGATATCCTCGTAGGTATCACGCACTGTCCCGATATCATAGAAGCAGGTAAACTCGAGGCTCCTCCACAGATCGATCCGCGCCTCAACACTTCCTGCAAGGGCAAACCGTCCGCCCAGAGGATCACCGTTTGCATCGAAACGAAGCAGATTCTCATCGAACCCCCTGACATCCAGGGTACCTCCCAGGTAGAACAACTGGTCATCCGGGACCTGATCGCTCGGTCCGAAGGGGTCCAGATACCCCACACGGCCGAGCCATGCCAGCGTGATACGCTCTAAGGGCGTAACGTAGTATCTGGCTTCCAAGCGGTATTTCAAGAAATTGTCGAGTGAATTGCGGATCCCTTTTGAGACATCGACGCTTAGAGAAGAATAGATCCCTTTGGTGGGCTTGATAAAAGAATCTCTGGTGTCGAAAATAATGGCTGGTGTTGTTACGAGAACACTTCTCGGGTCAAACACATCCTCATCAAATGTATCGGTTGGCTCACTGATACTGTCCTGCAGAAACTCTTCTCTGTATTCATAGCGGAAACCCAGAGCCCCGGTTATGCTCCGTGTCATTTCCCGGCTCAAGACCAGGGATGCGCCGCTTAAGCGGGTGCCGAAATTCTGATTGAATTCCTGTCTCTTCTCGGTGAAAAGACCAAGACTTGCCGATGTCCGCGTGGCAAACAGTCGTGGTTCTCTCAAGCCCGTCTCGGCCCGATATCCGATCTGACTTACCTCACCTGCCACCCAGGCGTCCTTGTTTGATCCAAAGATATTGTGATCCCCTCCGCGGGTCTGGGCAAAGAAGCCCCGTTCGCTCTCGTAGCCCCCTCCTATCTGGAAATAGTAGGGCTTCTTTTCCTCCACATCCGCAAGCAGGGTAATCTCCGAGCGCTTTTCCTTCAGACCGACGGTGTTGAACTGAACGGAATTGAAGATCGCCATGTCCCTGATGTTTTTCTGCCCGGCCAGCATCTTCCTCAGAGAAAAAGGCTCTCCCATGTCCATCTCGATCTCTCTTTTCAGAACCTTTTCCCGTGTCCTTAAGTTGCCCTGATAATAAGTCCCCCCCATGGTGACAAAAGGGCCCTCATCAACGCTGTAGACTATGTCAGCCCTTGATTTGTCATCACTGAACGAGGTCTGAGCCTGTACCTTAACGTGAGGATATCCTTTTTCAGAGATAAGAGCAGAAAGGGCATTCTCATCACTCCTGAGCATATATCTTCTCAGCGGTGTGCCATCTCTGAGCTTGACTGCCCCATAAGCTTCTTGTTCACTCACGGAGGAGCCTAACCCGGTTATGCGTATCGAGGATACGATGGTCTGAACACCCTGGGATATCTTGAACACAACAGATACATGGCGCCTGTCCGGACTCCAGGACTCCCCGTAATCCACCACGGCATCGCCAAACCCGTTTGTCAGATAAAAGCTCCTCAGGGCGAGAAGGTCATCTTCCAGCACCTGACGGGTGAAGAACATGCCCTCCTCCAGATATATCTGCTCCTTCAATTCCTTGTCTTCCAGGGCATGATCCCCCTCAAAAGTCAGGGAATCTATCGTTGTGCGGGGACCTTCATGAATGACCATGTCTATGGTACGTCGGGTTTTCATGCCGGCCTGCACGGTCTCGTCCTGAATATCGATGTCTACCCCGGCATAACCTGCATCGATATAACGCTGTTTAATATTCTTGATGCTCTTTCTCAGCCCCCTCTCACTGGCGTTCCCCTGCTGAAAGATCACCAGGTCTTTCTTAAGCGTATAACTCCAGAACTCTTCATTACCCGAGAAGTCGACTATGTACTCAGGCCCTTCCGAGACCTTCAGTACAATATCAAGCCGTTTCTCATCCGGGTGCCTTTGGGTGGTGTATTCAATACGGCATTGAGGGAAACCTCTTTTGTAGTAGTAGGTTGTAAGATTCTTTACGTCCTTCTTGAGGTCTTCTTCCCGAAAACGGCCTGAGCTGCCGGGAAGCAGGGATGATACCCATACGCGCATCTTTGATTTCAGTCGGAAATCAGAAATCCCCTGGTTACCCTCTATCAGGATATCATCAATGCTATAGTATTGACCCTTTTCAATATTCACATGAAGAACCACCCTGTTCTCATCCTGCTCCTGATGAGCTTCGATCCTGGTTTTGGGATCGATGAACCCTTCACTCCTGTAAAGGTCCTCTATCCTTTGCACCTGGGACGGCACCGAGTCCTCTATGAATACACCTCCGGTGTAGAGGGTCATGACCCTCAGGATGTCTTTTTCAAAAAGGGGAAATTCCCCGAAGATCTTTATGTCCTCTATGAGCTTATAGGGTTTCAGCATAAAGAAAAGAGTAATACCGTGATCATCTTCAGAACTTTGCACATCGATGGAGGCAAACCTCCTGGATATTTTCAGGACATCGATTGCCTGCATCAGGGATACATCACTGAAGGGTCGCCCTGGCTCGAGGTCTATCAGGTCGCGTGCCAGAGCACCTAACTCATCCTCAAGGCCTGGTGCGTCCTGAATCGTGATCTTCACCGAAGCAATATCAGGAGTGCTTTGCAGAGATGCCCCCCGGGGATTAGGTGCCTCTCCGTGCACTGGGAAAGGGCTTCCCGGGCACAGGATTAACACAGCGACAATCACGAAAACAATTTTTCGCATAAAACCACTATTGCAGGCTTCGCACAAAAAGCCCGAAAGGCGGTCATTGGGCGCGAAGCGAAGTACTCTCGCACCCGATAATCCATCGATGCCATGAGATTGCTTCGTCATTTCATTCCTCACGATGACCTCTCTCAGCATTCAACACCGTTGCCCTAACGGAATTCCAGCCTGAATAGAACATCAGCGCCAAAAATACCCCGTGTGTCCTGAAAACCGTTGACGACAATATTTTCAAGGAGTTTATACTCTGCTATCGCCCGTTGAGAGAGTTCACTGTTCTTCGATTCCATAGCGTATTTCAGCGTTATTCTCCTTGAGAGCTCCTTTCCGATGGTAACCTTTACAGCCTCCGCCGAGTCTTCCTCGTCGACGCCGCTTTCGACCTCGAGGATATCCAGACCTGTGGCTTCTTTGAAGTCTTCCCCATACCTGGAGGCCACAAGCCCGGCGATCATGGCGGACGTGGACTGCGTACTTCCCCCTTCTTTTTCAATGAATTCCCGGGATGTCTTTCCCAGGACAAGCAGAGAGAGGATATCGCTGTCTTCTTCAGGAGGATCGGATCTCAGCGACAGGTTCAACGCATCCGGGGTGCCGGTAATCTTCAGGTAGATCATCCAGTCGCGAATGCTGACCTCACTCTCCAGATCGATGGTGGCCTCGGTCTGATATGGATTTAAGAAATCAACAACGCCTTTGGTAACAGTGAATATCCTGTTTCTGAATTCAACCGTGCCCGATTCGATGCCGGCCCTGCCATTGATGATAGGGGCGTTCAGGGTTCCCGTGATGGTGAGGTCAGGATTGATATCCAGCTGGGCAAGATTGTTGTCCACATAGAGGGGATTCCTCCGTTTGACTGAGATATCCAACTCCATATTCTTTAGAAACGGCATGGTGATCTGTTTGGATACAGGCCGTTCAGGAGGCCTTCGTTCCACGATTGTCCGAAGCCCCTTGACAAGACTCAGCTTGACGTCCCGGTAATAGACTCCCTCCAGCAGTGTTGCCCTTCCCTGAAGCAAGGACTTGTCCGGGGTTCCTTCCATTTGAAGCTCCAGGTCTGTATAGAGATCCAGGGTATCGGGGATGCGCACGGGAAGAGCTTGCGCATTGAGCCTGAACCCGAGTTTTTGAGGAAGCAGATCCGCAAGTTCCACCTTTCCTTTAAGATCAAAACCGCCATCCCCGAGCCTGCCGGCTATCTTCTCAAACACAACCATCTGCGGAGTGATGGTGATGCGGCCTGAAGCATCGTGGAGCCTCTCTTCAATATAGGGCACATCAAAACCGATCCCCTTCAGATCCAACTCGCACCTAAGATCCGGACTGGCCCATGTTCCACCCACACGCGCTTCAAGCAGAACATGTCCTTCGATATTTGTGAGGTCCTCCATAAAGGGCGTCACCACAATCAGCGGAATATCACCTGTGGCCTCAAGGGAAATGTCACCATGGAACGCAGCGGTCCCTTCCATCTCCAGCCAGCCCTGCCTGCCCAGGATAATAGAGGTGCCGGGGACTGTGATGACTCCATCGCTCACAGATGCCTCGAGTTTGTCGGTCCTGACGATCTCCTCGCCTTTGAAGGCGATATCGAGATGAGAAAGAGCCATCTCCGCCCTGAGCTGATCGAAGTTCTGCGAGTTTCCGTTGGTCTCGATTCTTCCATTGATCCGGCCGCTCAGGTCGGCCTGACGAGCTATCTGAAAGTACGTTTCAAGATCGGTATTGTCAAAATTCGCTGATGCCGTAAAATCCTTTGTTACGAGATGGTATGTGGCGTTGAATGCGAAATCGAGATCACCCGCAACCTTAACACCCCTGTCCTTAAGATCGAACTCGATGCGCACATCGTCGAGTTTTTTATCGTTCATGACCACATCACTGACCGTGCCCTTCCCATGCAGGCCGGGATTCTCAAATGTCCCCTGTCCGGAAACATCAAGGGCAATCCTTCCCTGTATCTTGCCGATGTCCTGCAACGCCTGTATGCCGGCAAGAGAGATCCTCTCAGCCCTCAGGTCAAATGCATATTCTTTCTCAAGGGAAACCCATCCGGTACCCGTGATCGCCTCACCTTCAGCCGGTTCAACCTTCAGACTGTCCAGTATGATCCTGGAGCCGTCTATCCTGGAGATGACCGTAAAATTATCGATTGTCTGAACACCAAGATCAATCTGCTTCCCGGAAAGTAATACCTCTCCCTTTAAATTCCTGAGGGTTCCCATGAGGCTCCCTTTGAGAGAGAGACTGCCCTTGTACCCGTCGGCTATGTCCTGAAGAAAAACCGGGCTGCCTTCAATGGCAAGAGAGATTTCAGGGTTTGTCAGATATCGGGAATCCTCATCGAATATTTTTACCGAGCCTGCAGCATTCAGGGATGAGTCTCTGTTCTTGACATCAGCCTCTTCCAGGGTGAGTGTCCCATCATTGTACCGTGCCGATGCCCGTATATTCCCGATACGGATGTTTTTCACCGCCAAATCGCTGCCGTCCAGGACAAGGCGGGAATCTAATGATGCTATGGTCCCGCCGAGGGACAATTCTCCGTTCAGGCTGCCTGTGACATCAGCAGCATCAATGAAATCCTTGAGCTCAACATGGTCAAGTCTCGCTGAAAACTGCACCGGGGCATTCGCTGTAAATTCCAGGGGCTTTTCATAGATCTTCACGGCCCCCGATCCCTTAACCGTTGATCCCTGGTTTTCCAGGGCGAACCGTGAAACAGTGAGCATGCCGGAGGGAGAAAGAGCAGCTGCACAGGCTATATCGCCAATGGTGATATCTTCTATGGAGAGTCCTTTTGCATCCAGGGAAAAAGCAACAGTCGGCCTTGAAAAGCTCTGAGAAACATGGGCTGCAAGCCGGAGTCGTCCATTCCCGTCAATCCCGAAGGGCTGAATATCCTGTTTCAGCTTCGGCATGTCCAGTTCAATCCTTGCATCGATTTTTCCGGCAGGGAGGTCAATCCACCCGGCTGCTTCAAGGGTATTGGCGCCTGATAATGCTTCAAGGATTTCAACCTGCACCATACCCTCTTCAATCTTCGTGGAGGTTTTCATGGAAACATCCAGCGGCGGGGCGGTCTCATCAAAGGACAGCCTCTTACAGTCAATCTCGGCCGAGACTTTCGCCGAGAGGGAATCAGGTGACACCCCTGTGCCGGCAAGCTCAATCGTCGAGGCGGCAACACCCTGCCTGGGACCCCCATCTTTGAAGATTTTTGTAAGATCGATCTTTTCCCCGTGTATTGAAAGTGTGTACGATATGGCGTCAAGATCCCTTTTCCCGGAGAAGAAACCCTCGGGAAAGGCATTGGCCAGATCTGCACGGCCCCGGGCAGAGACGGACCCGGAAGCGATTGCTGCATGGGCACGCTCAAGCACCACCTCCCGGTCTTTGAGTCCCACATCGAGCTCGGCTGAATCGATGTGTTGACCTCCAAGCGATCCTCCCGTGTACACCAGGTGGGAATGAACCTCGGGGTTGTCGAGGGTCCCTTTTGCCTCGATACGTGCTTTTACCTCACCGGTAAACTCTCCAGACAATGCGAACGTTTCTCTTATTTCAGGAAGCGACATCACAACATCGGCCACAAGGTGGAACAAGGGTTTGTGAGAAATATCACTGATCGTACCTTTCAGGTGCACCTTTGAAAACCCTGTTTCCGCCTGGATGATGATGGGGTCGAATGTTCTGTCCCGCAGCCGTGTACCGGCAAAGATCCTGTTGAGTTCGGCCTTGATCTGTTCTCCCGAATATTCGGCATGGTCCGCTTCAACGGCAAACTCCACATATTCTGCAAAGAGATCTCCTTTTGCAGTAAGTTTAATGCCTGAGGCCTCAGCCTGATCAGACCTGTCTTGATTTTCCCAGACAATGGTTCCGTCTGAAACTACAAGTTCATCGACAACGATATTGACGGGAAGGGATGCGGTTTCTTCCTCCCGGGATGGCTCTGTTTCGCCGCTGATAAGGGCATTCACGATAGACAGGGTGTTGTCGCGATCAACACCGAGATACACCCGAGGGGTTTTGATCTCTGCCGAGCTGATGGTGAGCTCACCTTTAACGAGGGTGTGCCAGGCAAGGTCAACCATGAGATCGTCAATCCCGATGAGCTGTTTGCCTCCGGCATCAAGGAGCGCCCCGCCTTGCAGCTGAATTCTCCCCTGAAGCAGGGAGACATGAAGGTCCTGCCAGGAGATCGACCCCGGTATCGACTCATTGATCTTTGTAAGCACAAGCCTCTTGGCGGAGTCGGTATCGGCATAGATATGGAGCCCGAGCGAAAGACATACCACCAGGGCGAGGATGATCCCCATCACCAGGAGTATAGCCTTGAAGACTGTCTTCATACTATGTACCTGCAGCGCTTAAAACCGGGAAACCTTCGTTCCCCTCTACGAGTTCAGCAGCCGGTCCCTTCTCCTATAACCCCTCACAACCGGTGAGGTAACCGGAAGGATCGCCTGAATAATCCCGCGATCTCCTTTCAACAGCACTATCGTGTGCATCACGGACCTTTTCCCCATCCGAGTATACACCGGATGCACCATAATAATACAAGCATGCATGAAAAACACTACAGACGATCGGCGTTTACAATCAAGTAATTATTTACGTGAGGGCTTCTCCTCCCTTGAAATATGTCTCATAAATTCATCGCACCATCTAAAAACAGGGCTGAAATGAGCATCGAACAAGTCCGTTTGCTTACAAGAGATGAAGGTTATGAAGAATAAAGAACACGCCATGCCATATACATGCAATAGAGAACCAGGAGAATCCCGCCCTCGATCCTGGAGATGCGACGCCTGCCGCTGATGGCAAAGGGAAGCAGGATGACCGAAAGCACGGCCATCATGATCAGATCGAGATAGCCCGATGCAGGCAGAGCAACAGGGGTGATCACCGAGGTGGTCCCCATAATGAAGAGCAGGTTGAAGATGTTGGATCCCACCACATTACCTATGGCAAGGTCGCTCTGTCCCTTGATGGATGCCACAACAGAGGTCACCAGCTCTGGCAGGCTGGTGCCGACAGCAATAAGCACAAGGCCGATTATTGCCTCTGAGACATGAAACGTCCGCGCGATATTCACGGCAGCATCCACGGCCATCTTTCCCCCGTATACCAGCAGTGCGAGTCCGGCACCGGTAAAGACCACGTTGAGCATCAGGGAGTGTTTCTCTCCGTCAATTCCCTTCTCGAGTGTCTGACTGACAAAGGTGTCTGTCAGTCTCCGCTGCAGTACCTCGCTGATGGTGTAGTAGAGAAAGACCCCGAAGAACAGCAGCAGTATAAGGGCATCGGAGCGGTCAAACACATTCCCTGATCCTCGCACCGCCATGTCGAGGCCCAGGATGACCACGGCCAGCGTGGCCAGGAGCATCATGGGTATCTCCCTGGATATGACGGTCCCCTTCACATCCAGGGGCCTGAGAAGGGCGGCGCAGCCGATTACAAGTCCGATATTGGCGATATTCGACCCGACAATATTGCCGAAGGAGATTTCACCGCTCCCCCTGAGCGCCGCCGTGGTATTGACCGCCAGTTCCGGCGCACTGGTCCCGAATGCCACCACCGTCAGGCCGATGGCCAGTGATGATATCCCCAGGTTTCTGGCAAGGGCAGAGGCACCGCGCACCAGCAGATCTCCTCCGCCAAGCAGCATCGCCATACCAAGGACAAGGAGCAGGAAATCAATCATACCAAAAAAAATCCTTCCAAAAATACCTTCTCAACCGTAATCCTCGCTGTTTCACGTTGGCAGTTCTCATCTTCCATGAGCCTCTATCATTTCAAAGTAACCTAAGCAGGAAGGAATGCAAGCGCTTCCATGGCCGCCAGGCAATGCCACCTTTCTGGGTTTCCCTTGTTTTTCATATGAATTTTCATACTATTAGTACTATTCATCTCAGTCAATACGCTTTCCGGACTGGGAAAATAAATTGTATGAGGGGTTTACTCATGGAGTTAACACATACCGCTTTCATGTCTGTTGTGCTTATAACCCTGCTTTTCTGCTCAGCCTTTTTCTCAGGCTCAGAGACCGCCTTGATGGCCATCAGCAAGTTGCGCTTGAGACACCTTGCCGAGACAATGCCGAAGCGGGCCGCCTCCATCGAGAGGCTCCTCAAAGAGCCCGAAAGGCTTATCGGTACGATCCTGCTGGGCAACAATCTTGTGAACGTTGCCATGTCGGCTATTGCTACGGTCCTGGCAATCTCTGTCTGGGGTGAGGCGGGTATTATCTATGTCACCGGCTTCCTCACCGTAGCTATCCTGATATTTGCCGAGATCACCCCGAAAGTCTATGCCAAATACTTCAATGAACGCGTTTCTGTCGTGGTTGCGCCCATTATGCACATCATTATGCTGATCTTCAATCCCATCGTCTTTGTGGTGACCTTTGTCACCAACAAACTGCTGCTCCTCATCGGCATCGACGTAAAAAAGGCCGAAAGGATCCTGTTCACCGAAGCAGAGGTGAAGACCTGTATCGATCTGGCAAAGGACCATGGAACCATCAGCGCTGACGAGAAGAAACTCCTGTCCCGGGTGTTCACCTTAAATGACAAAACCGTCGAGCAGGTCATGGTACCGAAGGAAAAGATGCGGGTGATCAATGAAAAGGCATCTCTTGACGAGATTCTGGAGATAATGCGCAAGACCGGCTATTCAAGATTTCCCGTGGTAAAAGGCAGCGGTATCGATGTTGTCGGCATGATCTACACGAAAGATATTCTGTCCCTGTCATCAAGGAAAAAGCCCGGTTCCATCAGGAAAATTGTCAGGCCTGCATACTTTATCTCCGGCGACAAGACCATCGACTCGCAGCTGAGGAGCTTCCGGATAAAACGAATCCACCAGGCCGTAGTGCTCGGCACTGACGGGAAACCCGTCGGGCTCATCACCCTTGAAGATATCCTCGAAGAACTCGTGGGCAGCATCAAAGACGAGCATGATTTCGACTAGCGCGAACCGCTTCGCTGAACTGTTTCAAGTCTACGGGCTCATCCAGGCAGGAAACCCTCTGCACTGTTGCTTTTGGCTGGATGGTTGACTTCGGCCCGCACCCTCGGCAGGGCGTCCGGATAATTCTTCTGAATGAAACCGATGAGTTTTTCCCGGACCTCGCACCTGAGAGTCCAGGCATTCGACGCGTCCGATGCACTCATGAGCGCACGCAGTTCAATGGTCTTATCCGTTGCATTTGTTACCTGGAGGACACACACGTTGTGATCCCACAAAGGAGAGTCCTTGAGAATTTTTTCTAACTCTTCCCGAATGCTCTGGACCGGGACCGTATAGTCGACGTGGAGAAACACGGTCCCCAGTATATCCGAAGAGATCCTGGTCCAGTTCTGGAAGGGCTTTTCCACAAAATAGGTGATGGGAAGGACCAGGCGCCGCTGGTCCCAGATCTTTACCACCACATAGGTCAGCGTGATCTCCTCGATCCTGCCCCATTCATTCTCCACGATCACCACGTCGTCTATACGGATGGGCTGCGTCCAGGCGATCTGCATCCCGGCAAAGAGCGTCCCGATAGTCCGCTGTGCGGCAAAGCCCACGACGATACCCACGATGCCTGCCGAGGCAAGGATACTCGTCCCCAACTCCTGGACCCGCTCGAACCGCATGAGAATAACTGACAAGGCAACAACGGCAATAATGACGTTTGCCAGCCTGCCGAGAAACTGAACCTGGGTGTGGATCTTGCGGGCCTGCAGATTGTCTTTGTCCGCGAGATCATACTTATGCAGTATGTGGTCTTCCGCCACAAAGACTATCCTGACAAGAAGCCAGGCAACAACGGCGATAAAAGCGGAAGAGAGCACACTCATGATTGTGCCGTAGGTATCGCTCGGGATCTTCATCACCGGAAGGAAAACCATGAGAATCACAAGGATGATGATCCACCGAAGGGGTTCCCGGCAACGTTTTATGAGGGTGCTTTCAAAAAAACCAGGAACCTGTCTTAGAATACGCTCCACGATTTTGATGAGAAAAAGATGCACAATAAGGGCAAGAATCACGATCCCTGCCAGCAGCACGGAAATCCTCAACGCGTGGGGCCAGTTTTGAAGGATCTCGTTCACGCAACAAACCTCCTCTTCGTTCATTAATACATCTGTTGTAAAATCCTTATAGAATACCATCCCAGGTATTCACAAAGGCCTCTCACGGTAAGTCCGTTACTGTTCCTCGGCCGTGGTTTTGGTTATGACAAGGGGCAGCGGTACGGAAGAACACACGTGCAGATCCCGTTGCGGGTATGCGATCACCACTTTGTTTTCATGGAACTTCCGCACGATTGCGCAATTGATATCGGAGCGAACACCGTGATGACGCTTGGGGTCTGCAATCCACGCCCTGAGCCTCATTACCCATGCGGAATCGGCAAACTCCACGAGATGTACCAGCGGTTCCGGGTTATCGAGGACCTCCGGATTTTCACGGGCGACCTCACTGAGAGAACGCAGAACAGTATCGAGGTCCGAGTCGTAGGACACCCCCACATCGATGTCGAGGCGTATCTTCAGATCGCCGTGCGAGAGATTGACCACCTGGGAGGTGATAAATTCGGAATTCGGGACAATGATGGAAACATTTTCAAGGGACCTCACTGTTGTGGACCGTATGTTTATCTCCAGCACATCGCCTTCGATATCACCGACCCTGACTCTATCCCCCACCTTGATGGGCCTTTCGAGAAGGAGAATGAGGCCTGAAATGAAATTGGATGTGATATTCTGCAACCCGAAGCCGATACCCACCGACAGCAGCCCGAATATGACCGCGAGACCGCTCAAGTTGATGCCCACAAACTGAAAAACAATGATCGCACCGATCAGGATAAGCGTATACTCGGTTATCCTCTGGAAGGTATACTGCAGTCCTTCCTCGATATGCGCCCGTGAAAGTATCCTCTGCACCACCTTGCGGGCAATGAGTCGTGAAAAGAAGAGAACGGCAAAGAACAGGGCAAAGAATACCAGGAGCACAGACAGGGTGACCTCTGTCTGTGTTATGGTAAACAGTCGTGCATTCAATATCTTATATAAAAGATCCAGAATCGATTGAAACGTCATTCGAGCGCCCCTGTCATTATGCCCTTCAATCCAGCAGCAAATGCATCCTTACCTATAAAGGTAATCCGCTGCGTCCTATAGTCAATGGAATCAGTCAGTTAAGAAATCAGAACCATTTTTTCCGCTTGAACATTGTCACCATGGCGATGCCCACGGCAAGCATGAGTGCCCACAGCACAGGGTATCCCCACGGCCACTTGAGTTCGGGCATGTATTCAAAGTTCATCCCGTAAACTCCTGCCATAAAGGTGAGCGGAATGAATATGGAGGCGAAAATGGTGAGCACCTTCATGACCTCGTTCATGCGGTTGCTCATGCTGGACAGGTACGTGTCGAGCATGCCAGAGATGATGTCACGGAAAGTATCCAGCGTATCCATGACCTGGATTGTATGATCATAGATATCCCTGAAATAGATCCTCGTGGTCTCCTGGATGAGAGGAGATTCCCCCCGCTCAAGGACATTGATGATCTCCCGCAGGGGCCAGATGGATTTTCTCAGAAAGAGCGTATCGTTTTTCAGTGAGTGGATGGTCTGCAGCGTATCTGAATTGGGTTTTTCCAGGAGCACTTCTTCGGTGTCCTCGATATAATCCCCAATATCTTCGAGCACGTTGAAGTAATTATCAACAACGGCATCAATAATGAGATAGGCGAGGTAATCGGATTGTTCCTTCCTGACACGCCCCTTGCATTTTCTGATCCGCTCCCTGATGGGATCGAACACATCGCCGATACTTTCCTGGAAGGTGATTACATAGTTTTCTCCGAAGATCAGGCTGATCTGTTCGGAGAGGATCTCGCCGTCATCGTCTTCCTGGTAGAGCATCTTCAGGACAACAAAGACATACTCCCCGAAATCCTCGATCTTGGGCCTGCCGCCGGTATTGAGGATATCCTCCAGCAGAAGGGGATGCAGGCCGAAATGCCTGCCGATCTTGTCGATAACATCCGTCTCATGGAGCCCGTCAATGTTTATCCAGGTTATGGTGGGACTTTCCTTGAAGGGGAAGCATTCTTCTACGGTCCCGGCTTCGAATTCGTTGAAATTTGTCTGGTCGAAATCAATAATCGTGATCCGTGCCTTCTCGACCTTCTGTTCTCCGATATGGACCAGCGTCCCTGCCGGCAGGCCTGCCTTTTCCGATTGTTTTTGGAGAAATCTCTTCATCCCCTGCATACCTCTCTTAAAGATAAGCATACCATTGTATAAGAATAATTCAATACCTATAATCTGAGTTTGATGAATATGCTGCGTATAAACGAGCCCCATCATTGAGAAGTTCAGACAGAGAAATACCCTTTTTTAAGACTTCCCGGCCATACCGGTAACCCGATGGTTGTTGAGCATCTCGATAGAGGAACAGACCTTGAGCCTGACAAACCCTTACAAAGAAGAATCAGGGATCAGAGTTGTGAGATATGCCGCGGCATATCTCACTCGCATATCGCAAAAAGGAGACGAAACGGTTTCAGGAATACAAGGATACTAAGCCATCCCAATAGAGCGTGCCCCAAACATTCTTTGATGGGTCATGCTTACATGTTTCACAGTAATACTTCACTTCGATGTTGTCCGGGTCAAAAGTACTGATTTCAGTTATTCCGCAAAGATTGCATGACGGTTTTCCACAACTGGCACATATGTTGTCCGCAGGTATACCGCATACACATTCAGCCATTTTTTCTGCAGCTTGCATAGTATCCTCCCCGATGTATTTGTGTGTAGTTTTTGTATTAGCCAATTCCATGCCAAGCTGCAGCACTCCTAATATGAGATATAACTTATTGATATAACTTATATAATCAATTGTTTTGTTGACGAATGTATGTACTGCTTCCCATGAGTCAGGGTTATGTGGCCCTCAGACCATAATAATCCATGACATACACCAGGATTTTGAGAACCTTCCTGGAAATACTTGGCATGCACACCATACGTTATGGTACGATGACCATACAAGGTTCTGCACCGGATTCAGCCAAACGTGTTTACTTCCCCGCCAAAGAGTATTATCTTTATATAAATATACTCCGATCATTTCCATTTCATATATGCAAGCATTGAGAAGGCTTGAATAGAATACAGGGGAGAGCATGGTTAAATATCTGCAAACTGTGAAATACCGGAAATATTTTATGGTACCGTCATGCATCCATACAGATCATACCGCAGAGGCACTGGAATGCAATGAGTCCTGTCATTGTGGAGCATGCCATGGATAACCCGGCAAAAAGACTCATTTCCTACCTGGGCCAGAAGCAGAACATCCTTGTGATGTGCCACAACAACCCGGATCCCGACTCCATTGCCTCGGCCGCTGCATTGAAGAGTATCGTGCATCAGACACACAGTGGACGGGCAATCATCTGTTACGGAGGTGCGATCGGACGGGCCGAGAACCGGACACTCATCAAGCGGCTCAAAATCGAAATGGTCAACGTCAGGGACATCGATTTCAAGAGCTTCTCCATAATCTGCCTGGTAGACTCACAGCCGAGAACCGGAAACAATTCTCTGCCGGACAGCATCATGCCGCATGTGGTCATCGACCACCACCCCTTGAGAAACATTACCCGCAAGTGCCCGTTTTATGATGTGAGAACCGAATACGGCAGCACGTCCACCATCATGACCGAATACCTGAGAGCGCTTGACCTGCTTGTGGACAAGAAACTCGCAACAGCACTGTTCTACGGTCTCAAGACAGATACAAACGGACTCCTGAGGTCTTCGGTCAGGGCGGATCTGGAGGCATTCACCTTCCTCTTCCCCAAGATTGCGCCCAAAATTCTTTCAGCCATTGAAAAGCCTGAAGTACCACGGTCATACTATGTGAAGTTTGCCGATGCAATTGAGCGGTCCGTCCAGTACAAAGATGTGATCGTATCGAACATGGGCAGGCTGAACAATCCCGATATCCCGGCTGAGATGGCTGACTTCCTGCTCAGGATGGAGAACATACGCTGGACGCTGTGCATGGGTGAGTATAAAGACGAACTCATCGTTTCGGTACGTACGTCCCGGCGCGGATGGTGGGCAGGCAAGGTTGCCATCAGGATCCTGAGAGGTCTTGGCACCGGGGGTGGGCATGAAAAGGCGGCAGGCGGCCGCATCAACCTTTCGGGACTCTCTCCCGAAGACCG